>JAYUYF010000514.1:0-3667 GCA_043752605.1 Roseiflexaceae bacterium | reverse complement strand
TGCGGCAGCGTGGGCACGCGCGCGGCCGGGCATGGTCATCGCGGGGGCCGGACCGGGGTGCTTGCCGGCCAGGAACACCAGCCGGGCGCGCGGGCGTGCGGCACAGATTTCAGGCATCGCATCAATCGCGGTAAGCGGATCGAGCCAGTCCCACAGCCCGCCCGTCCAGAGCAGGATCTCGGCATCGGCGGGGACACCGGGCAGCGCGCCGCGCAACAAACTGTGCTGGCGCACGGGCGGCTGCGGGTCAAGCCCAAATGGTGCAACATCGATCAGGCGGCGCAGTTGCGGATCATCATCGGTATCGGCTGGCTGTACACGGCCGCTGGTGAGCAGCGCACCGAGGTACAGATCGCGCTGGCGTTCGGTGGCACAGACGAGGAAATCGGCAACGCCGAGTTGGCGCAGTAACAACTGCTGTTGGGCGGTGAAGCTCTGCTGGCGAACCGCGCTATGTGCGTCACGGTGGAGTTCGAGCGCCTCCACAAGCACCGGATCGTAGAGATCGAGCGCCAGCGGTCGTGGAAAGCTGGCAAGCTCGGGGTGGGCGGCGAGCACGTGCGCATTAGCGACGACGACCTCGGCGGCCGCGAGCCAGGGTGCAAGCGATGATGGATCGCCCAAGGTATAATTCCCGGTTGTGAAGCCATCGCCCGCGCGGTCGATCGATTGCGGCGCGATCAGGCTCGTCGGCTGTTGGCGGGCTAGCAGGCGCGCCGTCTCCCACGCACGGATGCCGGTGCCGGCCATGCGGTGGCCCACCACATCGTGGCAGATAACGAGCGTGCGGAGGCGTTGTTCGGACATGGGCGGATGGTACACGCCAGGCCCAGTCGTGTCAAACGGCAAGCAACTCAGCCACCAGCGTGGCGCGCTCGTCATCAAGCGTAAGCGATGAGGGTCGCACGCCTGCGCGGCGGTACCAATATTGCGCATTGGCATCATCGCCCTCGCGGCGGTGCAGATATGCGTGGACGCGGTCGCACGCCGGGTCGCCATCCTGCAAGAGATCGTGCGCGGCCTGCCAGTCGCCTTTCGCCTCGTGCCAGAGTGCGGCGAGGGCGGGGCGGTAATCTGCGGGCGGTGCAGCGGCGGCGAGCGCCGCAGTGAATTGTTCGTGTGGCATCATCCGTGCTTCTCCTTTGTGCGTAGCAAGAACCGAGAACACGTTTGCCGCATTCGTGAGCAAACGTCACCAGGACGGCTGGATCAGAAAGGTCAATTATGACAAAATCGCATATTCCGCAGGAACTGTACCAGGCAACCGTCGATGGGATCCATCTTCAACCCGGTACATTTGCCGATCAACTGGGAGACGCGCCGACATTGCTCGTCTTTCTGCGACATTTTGGCTGAATTTTTTGCCTTGAGCTCGTGAGCGATTTACGCCAGGCTGCCACCGCCGATCCGACCTACCCACCGGTTGTGATCTTTTTCAAAGGCGGTGTCGAAGCCGGGAAGCGATTTTTCGCCGGGAGCTGGCCGGAGGCCCGTGCGGTCTCTGATCCCGATGGTCTATTTTACACGTTTTTTGACCTGAAGCGTGGTGGTCTGCGAGCGTTTATTACGCCCGATGTGCTGCGCGCCGGGGCGCGGGCGATGGCGAAAGGACATGGCGGTGGCATGCCGACCAGTGATCCGCTGCAGATGCCCGGTCTCGCGCTGGTAGCTGGCCCGGAGGTGCTGTGGCAGTATCATTACCAGCACGTGGGTGATAATCCCAATTTTGCGGCGTTGCCTGCGCGAATCGCGGCTGATCGCGCGTAACTCTTGCCCTGGTCGTGCGGTATACATAGAGAACCGTACAGACAGGGTGATTAAGTGGACATAACGCGATACTACATCGGGTTCAATCGAGTGAATGGTATTGGCCCGGCGCGGCTTGATCGGCTGATCGGCTATTTTGGTTCGGTCGAAGCGGCATGGCATGCATCTGCCGGCGAGCTGCAGGCGACCGGGCTCGAACCAAAGCTGATCAGCGCGCTGCTGACCGAGCGGCGCACACTTGATCTCGATGCCGAGTTGGAGCAACTGGTGCGTGTCGGCGCGCACGCGATCTGCCGTGAAGACCCCGCATATCCGGTGGCGCTGGCGCAGATTGCGCTGGCACCGCCGGTTATTTATGTTCGCGGCCAGTTGCGCCCGGGTGATGCGTGGTCTGTTGGCGTGGTGGGCACGCGCTCGCCCACGATTTATGGCAAAGAAGCGGCGCGCACAATTTGTGAAGGGCTGGTGATCAGTGGCGTGACGATCGTGAGCGGTCTGGCGCTCGGGATCGATGCGGTGGCCCACCACGCGGCGATAGCGCAGGGCGGGAGGACGGTGGCAGTGCTGCCGGCAGGTGTCGACCAGGTGTACCCTGAGCGACACCAGCGGCTGGCACAGCAGATTATCGAGGCTGGCGCGCTGGTGAGCGAATTTCCGCTTGGGCAGCGACCGTTACCCGCGTTGTTTCCGGTGCGCAACCGGCTGATCAGCGGGCTGGCACGTGGTGTTGTGGTCATCGAGGCGGGTGCGCAGAGCGGCGCGCTGATCACGGTCAACTACGCGCTTGACCAGGGGCGTGATGTATTTGCCGTGCCGGGCAGTATTTTTTCGAACCAGAGTAGAGGAACAAACCAACTGTTGCGGCGCGGCGCGGTGCCAGTCACATCTGCGGCGGATGTCCTTGACGGACTGGACTTTGGCCGGGTGGTGTTACGCGACGAGCTCAACAGTGCGACCTCCAGTGATCCCGTCGAGGCGGCGCTTTTACAAATACTGGAGCACGAGCCGATGCATCTGGATGACCTGTGTCGTGGGGTTGAGCTACCGGTCGCGGTTGTCGGCGCGGCGATGTCGATGCTCGAGATCAAAGGCCAGGTACGCGCGTGCGGGGTGGCGGTGTATGTGCGCGTATGAGTGATTCACAGGATCAGGAGACTGTGCTATAGTGCCACAGAGCAACCTGCTCGTAAAGGCCACGTATGAAAATTCTGCTTGTCGAAGACAACGAGATGAACCGTGATATGCTCTCGCGCCGCCTCGAACGGCGAGGTTACACCGTCCTGATTGCGGTCGATGGCAGCGAGGGTGTCACGATGGCACATGCGGAACACCCCGACTTGATCTTGATGGATATGAGCCTGCCGATGCTGGATGGCTGGGAAGCGACGCGCCAGATCAAGGCTGATGTGCAGACGATGACCATACCGGTCATCGCGTTGACGGCACACGCGATGGCGGGCGACCGTGAGCAGGCGCTCGCAGCAGGCTGTGATGATTATGACACCAAGCCGATCGAATTTCCACGATTGCTCGGCAAGATCGAGACGTTGCTCAGCCAGCATACGCCGCCACCGCTATAGGATCTGCGCCAGTATATTTGTAGAGAAAGACCCCCGTATCGTGAGCGATACGGGGGTCTTTGTTCAGCCCAGATTATTCCTCGCCACCACCACTGCCACCCTCATCGTCGCGGCGCGGGCGCGGGCGGAAGCCGCCCTCGCGCGGTGGGCCATCACCACGGGGCCGGTCGTTGTCGCGCGGGCGGAAGCCGCCCTCGCGCGGTGGGCCATCACCACGGGGCCGGTCGTTGTCACGCGGGCGGAAGCCGCCTTCACGCGGCGGCCGATCGCCATACGGGCGTGGGCGGAAGCCGCCGTCGCGGGGCGGGCCATCGCTGCGG
>JAYUYF010000513.1:0-8934 GCA_043752605.1 Roseiflexaceae bacterium | reverse complement strand
ACCGATACCTGGGAGGCGCGCGCGAGCTTACCTGCTGCACGCAGTGGGTACGCATTACTGGCCGTCGAGGGGAAACTCTATCTGTTTGGCGGAACCGATAGCAGCGCGCCCCAGGATCAGGTCTGGCGTTACGATCCCGACGGCGACGTGTGGAACGTGCTCTCACCCATGCCGGCCGCGCGCGCGTTCGCCGGGGCAGCCGTCGAGGATGAGCAAATCTATCTGTTTGGTGGCGTAGACACCGATGGCCCGCTCACCAGTGTACTGCGCTACAACGCCGCAGCCGAGGGCCAGCCGGGCGGGCCGTGGTCTGCGCTCGCGGCGCTGCCCGCACCGGGAATATACCTGGCGGGCGCGGCGGCGAATGGTCTGGTATTTGCGATCGGCGGCGGCGGAACGGTATACAATATCACCATTGACCAGTGGCAGCCACTGCGTACTCCGCTCGACGCGTCGCTGACCGATGCGCGCGTCATCACGCTCAATGGCCGCGAGGTCTACATCATCGGTGGGCGCAATACCGGCGGTGAGGTACGCGATACCTACGAGTACCAGGCAATCTTCTCGGTGTTTCTCCCCGCCAGTGAAGGCGAGTAAGCGTCAGGCACACAGCAGCATCGCACAGTTGGGAAACCTGAAAAAAATTGCTACTTGCCAGAATCGTGCGTCTCGTGTACGCTCAGCGCACCAACAGATCGTATCTCAACAACACGGCACCTGTCTGCTGATCGATCTTGCGCGTTGTGGTATTCACGTTCGCAGTGTGAGAGAGTGCGCTATGGAGATCTTTGTCGCGGCGGAGCAGGCCTTTCAAATCGTCCCCCAGATTTCGCTCGAAATCGCGCGTGACCGCGTCGAGCATAAAAAGACCAGCCTGGTCGCCGGTGCGGTTGGCGCGCTGTTTGGTCAGGCGAAGGCGGATGACATTCGGCTGCTGGCCACCGAAAATCGGCTCGAGCCGTTCTGGCTGGCGGTTGCTGCGTCGCGCACGACCTACGACCGCAATGTCAATTATTCCGTGGCTGTTGGCGCTACAGATGTGAGCGAGGTGACGCTGCTTGGTCAGCGGCTCTCACCGACACCTCAGCCGCGCGGCGGCAACGCGGTGCTACACATTGCGGCGGTCGAGCATTGCGTGCAGTCATTGCGCACCCAGCAGATCTACGATGGTATTGGTGGTCATAAGGCTGATCTGGCACGCTATGTGGCCGCTGGCAAGCGCGAGATCGCAGATCTGACAAATTTTGCCGATCCGGGCGTACTGGTGGTTCCGCCGCAGGTGCGCGCCAGTGCTGTCGTGCGGTTGGTGACCGCCGAAGTCTTTCGGCCGGTACAAAACGCGCAGCATGTCCACGAAGAGCGCGTCGATATCGAGACTGTCGCGTTACACTTTCGGCCAGTCTATGCGCTTGAATACGAGTGGGCCAGCAAAAACAAGCGGCTGGTCGTCGAATTCGATGCGGTGACGGGCGACATGAAGAGCGGCGGCAAACGCTGGAGTGATCAGATCAAGGGTATCGTCACCAGCGATTTGCTGTTCGACGTGACCGCCGACGCGATGAGTATGGTACTCCCCGGCGGCGGTATTGCTGTCAGGCTCGTGAAAGCCGTAGTGGATCGCGAGCGCTAGTGTACCCGGCGCTCGTACTATCCAGTCCTCACTCGAGCCGTTCGAGCCCGGCGAAGCTGGCCAGCAGCCGCTTCACCCCCTTGCCGGGGAACGCAACCGTGACTTCTTCATCGTTTTCGATGACCTTCGACGAGACGACGATCCCCTCGCCAAAATTACCGTGGCGCACCTTCTGGCCGGCAAAAAAGCCGGTCGTACGCGAACCCGGATCAGGGCGCGGCGTGCGCGTTGCCGGGCGCGTGCCGTAGCTGCCCTGGCCGGCAAAACTGCTGCGCTGGCTAAACATGCTGGCCTGCGATGCCTCGCTGTACGCGCGCCTGGGTGCCTGACGCAACAGATCGGGCGGAATTTCGGTGAGGAACCGCGAAGCGAGCGAGGGTGCCGTGCGGCCGTATTGCGTGCGTCGTAGTGCGTGCAGCAGATACAGCCGATCCTTGGCGCGCGTCGCGCCAACATAAAAGAGCCGCCGCTCCTCATCGAGCGCGTCGCGGTCATCGAGCGAGCGCGAATGCGGCAAAATGCCCTCCTCGAGCCCGATCAGGAACACCACCGGATATTCAAGCCCTTTGGCCTGGTGCAGCGTGATACAGGTCACGGCCGACTCGGGTGGCGCGCCCGATTCGGTCGGCGCGAGCACCGCCTCTTCGAGAAACTGGCTCAACTGCGCGGGTGTATCGAGATGCTGGTACTCGCTGGCCACATTGCGCAACTCCTCGACGTTATTCCAGCGGTCTAGCGCCTCTTCTTCGCCATATTCGCGGCGCAGCGCCTCCTGAAAACCGATCGTCCGCACGATCCGGTCGAACAGATCGAGCAGGTTCTCCTCGTGACGCACCGCAATAAAACTATCGACCAACCGCAGAAAATCGATCAGCAGTGTGCGAATCCGGGGCGCAAATGAGAACTGCGCCGCGCTGGCATCATCGGCAAGCAGCTGCAACACCGCGTACAGCGGCAACCCGAGCCGCGTCGCGTGGCGTTCAAGCTCATCCTGGGTCTTGTCGCCAATGCCACGACCCGGGTAGTTGATCACCCGCCCGAAACTTGCGCTATCAAACGGGTTGGCCGTCAACCGCAGGTAGCCAAGCATATCCTTGACTTCTTTGCGTTCGAAGAACGAGACGCCGCCGATCAGCACATACGGGATCTGGCGGCGGCGCAACGATTCTTCGACCGCGCGCGATTGCGCGTTGGTGCGGTACATCACGGCGATATCGTTGTGGCGGATACCGTTGGTGTGCAGCCGCGCGATCTCGCCCGCAACCATATCAGCTTCTTCGTCTTGCGTGTAGGCCTCGTGAACCTGTACCTCGACACCCGCTCCATTAAGTGTTTTGAGCGATTTGGGGTGGCGGCGCTGCGCGCTACGGTTGATCACCGCCTGCGCGACATCGAGGATGCGCTGTGTGCTGCGGTAATTGAGATCGAGCATGATCACCTGCGCATCGGGGTAATCATCTTCAAACGAGCGGATATTGCGGATATCCGCCCCGCGAAAGGCATAGATTGACTGATCTTCGTCGCCCACGACAAACAAATTGCGATACTTGCCCGCCAGCAGCTGGAGCAATACATACTGCGCGCGGTTGGTATCTTGATACTCATCCGCCAGCACGTAGCGGTACCGCTCGTGATACCGATCAAGCACATCGGGGTGACCCTGGAGCAAATTGACCATCTCAAGCAGCAGGTCATCGAAGTCGAGCGCGTTGGACTCGACAAGCAACTGCTGGTAGCGTGTGTAACAACGTGCCACAACTTCGTCAAAATAGCCGCTGGCGGTTTTGGTAAATGCCGCCGGGCCGATCAACTCGTTTTTGGCCTTCGAAATCGCCGCGTGGATCGCGCGCGGTGGATGTTTCTTCTCATCGAGGCTCAGGTCACGCAGCACGCGCCGCATCACCCGTTGCTGATCATCACTGTCGTAGATCGCAAAGTTGCGCTCGCGCCCCAGATGCTGAATATCGCGCCGCAGAAAGCGCGCGCACAGGCTATGAAACGTACCAACTGCCAGCGCCTCATTACGCCCTTCGCCGAGCAGCGCGCTGAGCCGTTCCTTCATCTCCTTGGCCGCCTTGTTGGTGAAGGTGACAGCCAGGATCTGCCAGGGTGCCACACCGCGCGCCTCGATCAGATGCGCCACGCGCTGCGTCAGCACACGGGTCTTGCCGCTGCCCGGCCCGGCGAGCACCAGCACCGGGCCATCACCTGCCGTCACCGCTGCGCGCTGCGGATCATTGAGCTTTGCCAGCATCTCCTCGGTCACGCCGAACTCCTTTCGAGCCGCCCGGCTTCGGCGGCGATTGCCGCAAGTGCGGCAATGTGCGTTGTATCAGAACTGCGCTCGCGCTCGACACGCACCCGGTAGCGCAAGGCGGCGATCAGCGCGGCGCGGCGCGGCCCGAGCGGCTCAATGCGCGCACGATCCAGGCGGCCGCGCAGATCGTGGAGGGCGTCGCCAGCATCACCACTGGCGGGGGATCCCTGCACGGGCAACGCCGGGCGCGCGGGCGCGGGTTGGCTCAGCAGCAGGGCCGCGAGCGTCGATGCGCCAAATTTGGAGAGATGCTGGTTACCGTTGCCACACTTGGGCGACTGGATGCACGAGGGACAGCCCTCGATACAGCCACAGTCGCGCAGCAGTGCGGCCGTCTGTTGCCACCAACCCTCGGCCTGGTCATAACCAATCTCGGCGATCCCCACGCCGCCGGGCACACCGTCGTAGACAAAGATCGTCGGCGCAGTGGTATCCTCGTGAAAATCGGTCGACAAGCCGCCAATATCGGCGCGGTCGCATTGCGCGAAGAGCGGCAACAACCCGATGCAGGCGTGTTCCATCGCGTGCAGCGCGTCCACAAGCTCGTCGCACGCCTGCGCGGTGGCGCGCGCGGTGGGTTCTGGCACCGTCCACCAGACCGCGACGGTGCGAAACATCTGCGGTGCCAGGTTGAGATCGTGCTCGCTGAGCTTCTCGCCCGAGCGATGCCGCTTGCGCCAGTAGCCCGTCACCCGCCGTGTGACCTCGACCTTGCCAAGACTCAGCGTGGCCGGGCCGAGCACGCGCGTCCGCGTGGTCTCGATTACGCGCACATCGGTCTCTTCGCGGGTCTGGGTATAGTAATCGACACTCGCGCGACGGGCGCTGGCGCGCCGTTCGTCGAGCCGTTCGACCAGATACGTATCGCCCTGGTGCATGTAGGTCGCACCCGGATGTACCTCAAACGGCGCACGGCTGGCAGACACCTGCTCGATGATGCGGCCACCTTCGGCATCGACGAGCTCGATCGACGCGCCATCGACGCTGCGAATATTGACTCTCGCCGCCGGCTTGCCTTCACCCAGAAAGACCGCCCCCGAATCCCAGGCCGTCAGTTCGCCACGGCGCAGCATCCAGTCGCGCAGGCGCAGATAGGCCGGGCCAAACCACTGCTCGTCGGCATCGGTCAGCGGCAACTCGGCGCTTGCGCACAGCAACTGGTCGTGCAGAATATACGGGTTCTCGAGCGCCACGCGCGCGTGTTCGACCGAACGGGCGAAGAACACCTGCGGATGACGCATGTAAAACTGGTCGAGCGGGTCATCCTGCGCCACGAGTACGGCCAGGCTCTTGCCCTGTGCGCGCCCGGCGCGACCCGCCTGTTGCCACGCGCTGGCGACGGTACCCGGGAATCCGCCGATCAACACCGCATCGACGCCGCCGATATCGACGCCCAGTTCGAGCGCATTGGTCGAGACCAGACCAACCAGCCGACCCTCGAGAAACTCGCGTTCGAGGCGGCGGCGCTCCTCGGGCGTGTACCCCGCGCGGTAGACCGCCAGCAGCCGTGCGGCGGCGCTGTCATCACCGCCCACCGTCTCACGAGCATAGCGCAGCATCAACTCGGCACCGCGGCGGGTACGCGCAAACGCCAGCGTCTTGATACCACCACTCGCAAGTGTCGCCATCAGCCCGGCAGTCTCGACATTCACGCTGCGCCGCCCGGCGCTCGACGCACCCTCACGGCGTGGCCCGTCGGTGGGCGGCGGGTTCCAGAAGACAAACGCGCGCTCGCCCTGTGGCGCACCGTCGCTGTTGATCACCAGCACCTGATCGCCCACCAGCGCGGCCAGATGCTCCTGCGGGTTGGCGCTGGTGGCCGAGCAGAGAATAATCTGCGGGGCGGCACCGTAATAGGCGCAGATCCGGCGTAGGCGGCGCAATGTGAGCGCGACGTGTGTGCCAAATACGCCACGATAGGTGTGCGCTTCATCGATCACGACAAAGCGCAGCCCGGCGAACAGCGCCTGCCAGCGCCGGTGATCGGGCAGTAGCGTGCGGTGCAGCATATCGGGGTTTGAAAGGATAATCTGGGCGCGTTCACGGGCGCGGTCACGCGCCGGGCGCGGCGTGTCACCGTCGAGCGTCGTCACGATCGGCGGGCGCTCGATGCCGGTCAACAGTCCTTCGAGGCTACGCAACTGGTCGTGCGCCAGCGCTTTGGTGGGGAACAGCCAGAGCGCACGGCTGGTTGGATCGGCGAGCGCAGCCTCGACGGCGGGCAACTGATAACAGAGCGTCTTGCCGCTCGCAGTGGCAGTGACCACACCAATATGGTGCCCGGCGCGCGCGGCGTTGACCGCCTCGGCCTGGTGCGCGTACAGCCGCGCCACGCCGCGCGCCGCCAGCGCCGCCGCCAGCGGTTCGGGCAGCGGTGCCGCCAGATCACCATAGCGGGCAGGGCGCGCCGGAATCCGCTCGATATGGGTGAGTTGCCCGGCGTAGCCACGCGCCGCCTTCAAGATATCGACAAAATCTGCGCTCATATGCGCGCATTGTAGCACGGATGTGCCCGGTAGAACGGGTGCGCGGGTGGGACGATGGTCGTGGGGCGACGACGACGCGGCGCGGACGGCGGTGCCGCCGATCATCCCGCCGCCGGCGGCACCACCCCGATCGTCAGCAGGATATTCGCGTAGACCCGCCGTTCGCCAGTGGCGATCACCAGCGTGGTATCGGCACCGCGCGCAGCATCATAGAACGGGAAGCGGCCAAGGTTCTCGAGGGCAACGCCGGGCAACAGTGTGCGGAATTCGGCGAAGATCTGCGGTTCGGCACCAGCATCGGGCAGCATCACGTGTGCCGCCTCGATCGGAATCGCGTCGGCCAACACCGCCAGCACGTCGGTCACTTTCAGCAGATCGGGTGCCAGATTGAGATACACCCGCGTTGCGACGGGGTGGACACCCGTGCCAAACGGGTAATTGCCATCCGCGATCAGGACGCGCGAGCCGTGGCCCGCGCCGCCAAGTGCTGCCAGAATTTCGGGGTGAATGAGCGAGTAGCGCAGCATCGGACCTCCTCGGGTAACGCTATGGTTGAACCGAAGCGCGCAACTGCTCGAGCAACTCACGCTCCTGAAGCGAGAATTGTGTCGGCAGTACTGCCTCGATTGTGACGATCATATCACCGCGTACCGATGGCTCGCGCAGCCGCGGCATCCCCTGGCCACCGACACGCATCATCGTGCCGTTCTGGGTGCCGCCGGGGATGCGCAGGTTGGCCGTCTTGCTGCCGATCACCGGCACCTTGACCTCGCCGCCGAGCATCATGGTAAACGCATCGAGCCCGGCACGATGATACAGGTCATCGCCACGGCGCTCGAACTCGGCGTGTGGTACCACAATCACCGCCAGATACAGATCGCCGCGCTTACCACCATTGAGCCCGAGACCACCCTCAGCCGCCACGCGGATACGCGAACCGCTCTCACAGCCGGGCGGAATTTTGACCATAATGGTGCGTGGCACGCCATTGCTGCCGGTGCTCTGCACGGCGGCCGTCGTACCACTGAAGGCTTCATCGAGCGTAATTTCGACGCGCTGCTCGATATCCTGGCCCTCGATCCGGTAGCTGCGTGCACCACCGCCACCGCCACCGCGCCCGCCAAACAGCGTATCAAAGAAATCAGCAAAATCAGCCGGGTTCGCCTGGCCACCGGGCGCACCACCGCGCGGATAATCGCGGCCAAAACGATCGTAGCTTTCGCGCTTCTCGCGATCCGAGAGCACTGCGTAGGCCTCGTTGATCTCTTTGAAGCGTTCGGCGGCGGCAGCATCGCCGGGATTGATATCGGGATGGTACTGACGTGCCAGTGCGCGATAGGCCTTTTTGATATCGGCCTCGCTGGCTTTTGTATCCACGCCAAGCACCTTATAGTAATCCTGGTTCGCCACGCGCCCCTCCAGCTACACTTGTAGACTCTAGTATACCCGAACGGGTGAAGCACAGCAGCGCAGCACTGCGTTAGAGTTCTGTTTGAGTACCCGGTGCTCAGGGGGAACGCACGACCGGGAGCAATTGTCGGTTGTTCTCCGTGCGGAGAGTGATCGTGATCGTGCGCCGCGCGCCGAGCGTGACGCCGGCGGGTGCGCGCAGTTCGAGCACCAGCGTGCGCGGTGCGGTGGCCGCCGGGTTGTGCAGCAGCGTGATCGGAATTGCCGCTTCGCGCTCACCGGGCGGCAACGTCAGTGTGTCACCGGGCAATGTGTAATCCACGCCCGCCACCGCATCGCCACCAACGACGGTGTAGCCGACTTCGGCTGAACCGACCGAAGCCGCATTGCGCACAACGACAATCTTCGACCAGCGGGTGACAGGCGAAATGACCACCGCCGTATGCTGGAACGATGTGTCGTTGCGCATCAAATCGACGCTGTAGAGCGTGGAACCTTCGCGAAACAGTAAAGACTGTCCAATCACTTCAAACGCCAGTCGTTCATTGGGGAAGACACTGTCGCGCGCCAGATCTGGCCAGTTGGCAGAATTGGTGTAAATGAGGCGCTCGCTGGTCGCACCGCTCACTGCGACGGTCTCGATCTGCGTACCTCTCCCTCCCTCAGAGGCGACGATCAGACGCATGGCATCGGGAGTTAGACCGTACGTCACAACGCTGGTTTCAGACAGTAATGGGAACACGATACGCGCCGTTCCAGTAGTAGCGAGCAACGACAGTTGCACAATGCCACTGGCAGTGTAAACATAGAGTGTACACCCATCCGGTGCGACGATGTACGCGCGCGCGCGATAGGGCTCGCTCAGGTCACTGAGCAAAATGGGGGTCATGATGGGTCGCCCGATATCGACTGCAAACAGCCCCGACTCATTCTGTCGTATCAAACCCACGCCCAGCAAATAGTCTCGCCCGTCGCAGCGCGTCAGTTGCGGTTGCGAATAGCCGTAGTTCGTCTCCAACACGGTCTCGGCTGTGTCGGGAAAGCCAAACCGCACGCGACGAATCGGGGCTCCCCCCCCGTACCCACCATAT
>JAYUYF010000512.1:0-3670 GCA_043752605.1 Roseiflexaceae bacterium | reverse complement strand
TGCCTGTGCGGCACGGCTCCGCAGCTCGGCGATCGATGGTGTTGCGAAATGGCCAGCGGCGAGGCTCGTGGTGCCGGCGTGCAGCGTGGCATTGCCAGTCGCATCGAAGCCAAACGCGGTCTGCGGGTCGGCGCGCACCGCAGCCTCGGCACGCGCCACCTGGCGGCGATCCTTCGCGCGCGCTGAAGCCTCGACGGCCGCGATATGCGCTGCTATGTCGCGCAAGAATGCAGGCTCGCGAGCGGGATCCGCAGCCTGGTCGAGCAACAGATCAATCATGGTTCCTCACAGTTCAATCGTTGTATCCGCGCTGCGGATGCCACGTATGCACGAGGCGCTCCTGGTCACCTTCGAAGGGGTAGTGATTCTTTGGCAGGTTGGCGCGCATCGACAGCAGCGCAGCAATGGCCTGCTCCGGCGTCTGGCCGCGCGATATCAGATAGCACGCAACCGCTGTGCCGGTGCGGCCGTGGCCACCCCAGCAATGCAGGTAGGTCGGCACCTTGTGCGCCAGCCCCTGATCGATCGCTTCGAGAATCTGGTGCAGGGTGGTCGGCTGCGGTGCGTGCTTGTCGCGGGTCGGGATATTCAGGTACTCGACGACCGCGCCGCGCTCAGTGGCGAGTTCGTGCAGTCGCGGCAGATACGGCGCGAACGGGCGACCGTCATAACTGACCTCGTCTGGCTCCATCAGGTTGATCACGCGTCGGATACCGCTATCGAGCAGCCCACGCAACTTGTCGTCGCGCTCGGCTGTTGCTGGTGCGCCCGGGTACTGGCCAGCACACAGCAAGCGATCAGATACCCAGAAGCTCTGTGGAAACGGTTTGTGTGGCATGTTGCTCGCCTCGCGCTGGAGAATGACTTACGCTACGATACGCGCGCACGTTTGCACAGATTTGCGCGTACACGATCTTTGGGGTCGGTCTTGATCAGGTGCTTCATGGAGGGCCTCGTCGTTGTGCTGCGAGATGACGAATGGCGGCTCAGCCATTGATGATCCCACTCAGTGCGGATCGGCGGTGCTGGAAGAAGGGAAGCAGAGCATTACAGGATACGATCGGTAGTGAACGTTAGCGACGGTAGGATTGTTGCTGCGATCACCTGGCCACGAACAACTTTTGTGATTTGTGTGTACTGGCGTGAAATGAACCAACCGGGCTCATGGCAATAATTTCCCCATCGAGCAACTCCACCCGATTATCTTCGGTAAGAATTTGCGCTTCGCGTATGCGATGAAACTCATCGACGCTGAATTGCCACCGAGTTGTAATCGTTGTTGTCATCAGCAATACTTCTCCCGCGCATAGTACGCTTGCCGTACAGGCATTACACCATACGTCGCTGTGGCAGGTTTGCCGTTGGCGGCGATCGTCGCCACGCGGGATGGCAGTCGTCACTTCCTCTGTCGTATTCGTGTGCCTGTTATTGCGTATATGTTCAAGTGGCTACCCGATCCGTGCCCGCGCCGCCGCCGCCAGCAGCGCCACATCGTTCTCCGTCGCACCGAGATCGACGATCGCGGCTGCCAATGCATCGTGCAGCGGATCGCCCGGCGGGATGGATGGGATGGGGTGGGGGGATGGTTGTAAAGGCGAAGCATTTCCGCCGGAATGCTTCGCCCCTACGGGATCCACGCGATCCATCCCCATCCCATCCTCCGCCGGGTGCGCGTCTGGCAACCCCTCGCTCCAGCCGTACACCTGTGCCAGAAACGCCATGTACCCGCGTGCCGCCGCATCGAGGGTGTGCTGTGCGGCCACAAAGCTGCGCGCCGCCGCCCCCAGCGCACCAGCCAGCGCCGGATCATCTGCCAGGCGGCGGCAATATGCCAGAATCAGCTCGTCTTCGCCCGCGAAATCGACCTGCGCCGCCACGCCTGCTGGCAGTTCGGCAAACGCGCCGCTGGCACTCACGAGCGTCGGTTTGCCCGCGCCGAGCAGCCGCAACAGCGAGGCCGAGGTCTCGCCCGCCGTCGGGTGCCGCAGGTTGAGGCAGATATCGGCGGCGGCCACGTAGGCGGCGAAGGCCGCTGGCGCGACGTAGCCGGTGGCCACGACGGCATCACTCAGCCCCACGCGCGCCACCGCCCCGCGCAGGTCGTACGCGGGCGAGACGCTGCCCACCAGCAGGTAGCGCGCGTCGCGCCCCTCGGCGCGCAGCACGGCCAGCGCCCGCAATACCGCATCCACCCGCTTGTACGGGTTGATATGGCCAAACGATGCCAGGATCAGTGCATCGGCTGGCAGGCCGAGCTGCGCGCGTGCCACGATCCTGTCGCGTTGTGGTGGCAGGGGCACCCCCATTGGCACCAGCGCCGCCGGAAGCGCGGGGCGCATGGTTCGCACGCAATCCACCACATACTGGCTATGCGCGATGATCCCGCTGGCGGCGTCGAGTACGTCTTCACAAAACGGAAAATCAAACGCCTGCTCGACAAACCGGCCGCGCATCATCAGATCAGCCACGCGCGCGCCCTCGGCACCGTAGCGGTCGGCGGCCACGCTGCGGTAGCGTTGCACGCCGCCCGGCCCGGCCGCGTACCATTGCAGCATGAAGTGGTGGAGCACCAGATCGTGCAGCACCACCACGCCGGGCAGACTGCGCAGCGTGCGCCAGATCTGCGCGTGGGCGCTGCTGTTGCCGATGTGATAGACGATCGCATCGTACGGGCGGCGGCGCTGGTCGCGCGCGAGGCGGCGTAACGGCCGCACATCCAGCTGGCGCGCCAGCTGCGGGTTGCTGGGGCGCAGGTCATCATCGATGTACACCGTCAGATCGGCGTAGCGCCCGAGGTACGGCAGCAGCTCTTCGGAGTAATCCGCAATCCCCGAGGGCGCGGGATTGACGGGTGAGGCATAGGCGATCCGGCGCACGCGATTAGTCGAAGCTGGCTTCGGCGCGCCCGGCGATCGCGTCGCGCAGCATGCGGCTATAGCGCGGCATCACGGCGGGCAGGTGCGCGGGGTGAAAGAAATCGAGCGTCATAAATTCGGTGCGGTCGGGTCGTAATTCGCCACCCGTCGTTTCGCAGCGAAAAAACGTACTGACGATTTGCGCCTGGTCACCGTTTGGGTACGTCCAGTCAAAATCCGGGCCGCTGTAGATCCCAATCAGGCCGACCGGTGTGATATCGAGCCCGGTCTCCTCGCGCACCTCGCGCACCACCGTGCCAGCCGGCGTATCGCCGAGCTGCACCATGCCCGAGGGCGGTGCCCAGAGCATCACGTCCGTCCGGCGGCCGAGCAGCACGTGCCCGCGCGCGTCGGTGATAAATGCACCCGCCGCCAGTTGTAACAATCGCTGGTGGCCGACAAAACTGCGCAACCAGCGCGAATAATTGATCGTCATCTCGCTTCTCTCTGCACGCCGAATACCGTAGTATAGATCGGACTCGCAAAGCGCACCAACTCGCATATAATGCGGTCAACTCTGCAATCCCTGGGTACAAGGAGGTACGCACCATGACCACACGCGCACGCGGCGTGATCGCTCGCATTCCTGGCCAGCCCGCACTCGTCGAAGATTTTACCATCGATGCTCCCGGCACCAACGAAGTGCTTATCGAAATGATGGCATCGGGTGTCTGTCATACCGATCTGGGTGTCAAGCTCGGCACCTATGGCACGGATGGTTTCCCGTTTTTGCTCGGCCACGAGGGCCATGGCAT
>JAYUYF010000511.1:0-8940 GCA_043752605.1 Roseiflexaceae bacterium | reverse complement strand
GCCTTCTCGTTGCAGATCCGCTCCTGCCCGACGTGGCAGCTGTGGTCGCCTGGCCCCATCCGCGAGCCGGGAAGATGCGCGATACTGCCGTAGTTCTTGCCGCCGAGCGGCTTTGGATTGCTGGTTTCCATGGTTCGCTTCTCGGCTCGTTGGTCGCGCGACCGCCATCATATCATCATCAGCCACAATTCTCCCATTCTCCATTCTCAATCTTCAGTTCTCAATTGTTAATTCCCCCGCACCGAAGGTGGTATAATCCCTCAGTATGCATTGCCCGTACTGCCAGTATCCCGAGACCGATGTCGTCGATACACGCAAGCAGCCCAGCGGCGACACGATCCGTCGTCGGCGGCGCTGCGCCTCGTGCGGGCGGCGTTTCACGACGTTCGAGCGCGTCGAGACGGTCAGTGTCACGGTCGTCAAAAAAAATGGCGAGCGTGAGCCGTACGACCGCGATAAGCTCATGCGTGGCATTCGCACCGCCTGCTACCGGCGGCCGATCTCGGCGCAGCGCCTTGAGACACTCGCAAGTGATATCGAAGCGACGCTGCTGGCACGCGATGAGCCCGAGGTGCCGTCGTCGCTGGTCGGCGATATTGTGATGCGTCATCTGCGCGATCTCGATGAGGTCGCCTATATTCGTTTCGCGTCGGTTTACCGATCGTTTACCGATCTGGGGAAATTGCGCGAGGCGGTCGATGAATTACTCGAACAGGACGGCGACCCGCGCGGGTAACGTCGTCTGTGTACAACGTTTTTTGAGGAGTAGAAGGTTCGATGAGCGCTGAGACAACCGGCTCGGGGAAACAATCAGGTACGCCGGGTGGCGTTGCACAACTCACCGCTGGTGCCACAGCGATCAATTGGCGCGCCGCGATGCCCTATGGCGCAGTCGCCGGGCTGCTGATGGCGCTGGCGCTGGTACAGGCGGGCGTACTCTCGTTTGTCGCCGGTATTATTCCGGTTGGCGTCGGCCTGCTCCTCGCGCGGCGGGTGGCCGGGCGCTTTGGCTTGCACGGGTTTATCGCCGGGCTCACCGGTGCGGTGGTCGCGGTACTGGTGCTGTACGGTTTGATCTTCTGGACGGACTTTGGCGCGCGCCAGGTGATCAATTCGGGTCTGGCCGGTACAAACCCGACCACGCCGATCGATCCGGCCACGCTCGAACCGCAGGTACGCGCCGGGCTGCTCGCCCAGTCCTGGCTCACGACCTCGCTGTTTGTCGGCGCATCGCTGATTACGTTCTGCACGTTTGGTACGATGACCGCCGGCCGCAGCGAGCTGCGCACACGCGAGCAGCGCATGGATGTCAAGGAGCGCGGCGGTAATCTCGATCGGCCAGGTGTCATTCGTACCGTCGATGACATCACGGGGCTGTCGTTGCCACAACTCGGCGGCTATGTCCGCAATCTGTTTACCAAAAATGGCTTCAAATTCACCGATTGGAAATTCATCGATAAAGATCGCCACCTCGATATGTGGTTCGAGCACGAGCAGAAGCCCTATCATCTGCGGCTCAGCGTCGAGGATAAAGTCTCGCCCGGTACGGTCGAGTCACTGCTGCAAGACATGCGCCGCGAGGATGTGCCGCGCGGCATCATCATTACGTCAACCTCATTTGCCCCCGGCGCGCTCAAGGCGGGCAAGAACCGGCCGATCGTGCTGATCGATGGTGCGATGCTGTACCGTGTGGCGGAGGGCAAGTAGCCGTGCAGATCGATTTGCGCGAAAAGGTCGCGATCATCACCGGCGGCTCGCGTGGCATTGGCCGTGCCTGTGCGGTCGCGCTCGCAGCGGCCGGGGCGGCGGTGGTTGTCAATTATCGTGGCAATACTGCGGCCGCCGAGGACACCGTGGCCGCTATCAGCGACGCGGGTGGCCGCGCACAGGCGGTGCGGGGTGATGTCAGCGATGCTGCGGCGGTCGAGGCGTTGTTCAAGACCACGCTCGACGAGTTTGGGCGGCTCGATATTCTCGTCAATAATGCCGGGATCACACGCGATACGCTGCTGATGCGGATGAAAGACGACGATTTCGATAGCGTCCTGGCCACCAATCTGCGCGGTGTTTTTTTATGTACCCGCGCCGCGATGCGCCCGATGGCCAAAGCACGTGGCGGCCGAATTATCAATATCGCGTCGGTCGTGGGTATCACCGGCAATGCGGGTCAGGCCAATTATGCGGCCGCCAAGGCAGGGATCCTGGGCTTTACCCGTTCGATCGCGCGCGAGATGGGCAGCCGTGGTATTACGGTCAATGCCGTCGCGCCCGGCTATATCGAGACCGAAATGACCGACGGGCTGAGCGAGCAGGTCAAGCAGGCCGTGCTGGCGCAGATCCCGCTCGGCAGGCTCGGTGCAGCACAGGATGTCGCAACACTGGTCTGTTTCCTCGCGTCTGATGCAGCAAGTTATATCAGCGGGCAGACGATCCAGGTCGATGGCGGGATGGTCACCGGTTGACGCTGACATCTAAAGCCGCTACAATCCCACGCGTATGAATAATGTACTGTCGCAATCAGAACCGCGCACGCTGCGCGTCGACCGGGTGGTGGGTCACCAGCAGGTGCAGGCTGCGTGCAGTGCTCTGCCGGGTTTTGTGCGTATGGGTTTGATTGTGCCCGATGCCGCCGAAACGCTGATCGCGCCGGGTGTGACGACGCGGATGACGGTCGAAGGATTGCTGGTGCGCTGCGTGATCATCGTGCGCCGCGAACCTGCACCGGTGACGACGGCGCTAGCGGTACAGATGCTGCTTACCAGTCTGCTAGCTCAGGGCGGCGAACCCGTCGCGGCCGTCGATGTGCATATCGGCGCAATCGAGTTGCCCACGTCACAACGTCGTAGAGGTGCGCATGGCTAGCATTCGTCATCACGTGCGAACGCTCGCACTCCAGGCGCTGTTCGAGATCGATACCACCGATCACGCGCCCGATCGTGTGATCGAGCAGAAGCTGATCGAGGAGCCGGTGGCCGAAGAAAGCGCACGCTTTTTGCGGCAACTAGTTTTTGGCGCGTGGGAGCACGTTGCCTATCTTGACCGGATCATCGAAGAATCCGCGCCAAACTGGCCCGTCAGCCAGATGCCTGTTGTCGACAAAACGATCCTGCGGATCGCGCTGTTTGAATTATTGATCGAACATACCGAGAAGACGCCGGTCAAGGCCGTTATCAACGAAGCGGTCGAGCTCGCCAAGCAGTATGGCAGCGATAACTCGAGCCGGTTTGTCAATGGCGTGCTTGGCACGGTCGTCACGCGGTACCTGGAACGCTCCGCGTCGGAGTGACGCGCGGTTGGTCTGGCTGTTGAAAGGAGCCCGGCATGCTCTCCCCCGAGATGGAAACCAAACTGAAGAAAATCGTCGTCGACCAGCTTGGCGTCGATGCTGCCGAAGTCGTACCGAGCGCCCGGTTTAGTGAAGAATTGCGCGCAGACTCGCTTGATCTGGTCGAGCTAATTATGGCGCTCGAAGAGGATTTCGGTATCGAGATCCCGGATGCAGATGCCGAGACGCTTCTGACCGTCGGTGATGCGATGACTTACATCGAGAAAAAGACGGCCTAGCCGATTGTCGTTTACTGTGCTCCGGTCTGCGGTGGCTGTCGTGTGATGGCTGCCGCGCACCGGAGCGCGACGCGTAGAGGATTATGAACTTTCTTGGCGTTGGACCGGGCGAGGTCTTGTTTATTCTGGTGCTGGCACTGGTGGCGCTCGGGCCCGAGCGGCTGCCGGTGTTTGCGCGGCAGGCTGGGCGCTTTGTCGTTGGGGTGCGCAACTGGGTTCAGCGCTCGCCCGATGCGGCTATGGTGCTGCGCGTGCGCCGCGAGCTTGAGGAAGAGCTCGACGAGATCCGCCGTAGTCTGACCCAGGAGATGAATGCGGTTCGCGATGACCTCAACAGCGTCCGCGATGATCTGGTCGATGCCTCACGCTCGTTTGAAGATGCTGCCGATTCGGTGGCGAAGACCAAAATTGAGCTTGAATTTGATGAGTTTGGTGGCGTAAAATATCCTGACGCACCGATCGATGCATCCATCGCGCCGCCGGTTACGCAATCTTCGGTGACGGAAGTCGCCGCAGATGTGGCCGAGGCGCTGCCCGAACTGCCGCTGCCCACCGATGAGACCGTCGATCTGGCGATGGAGGCCGCCGAGGGCCTGATGCCGCAGGTGCCCCAGGTCGCCGATGATCTGTCCGCGTTTGTCGCCGATCCCGGCCCGATTGGCGAGCGGCAACGCAGGATCGCCGAGCGCGAGGCGCTGCTGGCCAGCGAAGATGCCGTGCCGACGATCGCGCCACCAGTGAACGGTGTGCCCGTCGCGCGTGCAAAACCTGATTATACCGGCAACGCGGCATCACGCGCTGAGGTCGATGCACTCAGTGCACGCCTCGATACGCTGATCAGCGAAGTTGCCAGCCTGCGGGCACAGATCGCCGCAGCAGCGGCCGAACCGATACCCGTAACACCTGAAGAGGTCGCCTGATGGAATCGACGACATTTTATTTCGCGATTGGCCTGCTCGTCGTGCTCCTGCTCATCCCGCTGGTGGTGTTTGTACTGGTGCGCCTGTTTGTCAAAGACGAACCGGAGACAGATGCGCCGGTCGTCGTTGCTGCGCCCGAGGCGGGTGAACACACGACGATGAAGGACTTCTGGCAGGGTATGGTGCCGCACCTGCTCGAATTGCGCGACCGGCTGGTGAAGGCGTTCCTGGCAATTGGGATTGGTACGGCGCTCGGCTTTTACCTCGTCAATAGCAGTAGCGCTCTTGGGCAGACGCTGCCCGATTTTATGGTAACGCAACTCGCGCCAGGCACTAAGCTGCAGGCTATCGGTGTGGGCGAAGAATTTTTCACGTATATGCAAATGGCGCTGGTGGTGGGGATCGCGATGGCGATGCCGGTCGTCATTTATCAGATTGTCGCGTTCTTCTCACCAGGGTTGTTGCCGAGCGAAAAGCGGATCGTGTATGTCGCGCTACCGTTTGTCACCGAACTCTTTATCGCCGGTATGGCGTTTGGCTGGTTCTTCACCATCCCGGCCGCACTCGACTTTCTGCTCGGCTACGGAAGCAGTGTAACGATTGTCTCGAACCCGTCGCTCTCGGATTTTGTCGATGTCGTCGCGCGGCTACTGCTCTGGAACGGGATTGTGTTTCAGTTACCCGCGGTGATCTTCCTACTCGCGCGCCTGGGGCTTGTCACGGCCAAACAGCTTGGCGAGACGCGGCGCTATGCGATGGTCGTGATCACGATCGTCGCCGCATTGATCACGCCGACGGGTGACCCGTTCAACCTGTTGCTGCTCGCGGTGCCGATGTACCTGCTCTACGAACTGGGTATCATCCTCGCGCGCTTCGCCCCGCGCAAACAGACACCGCCCACGGGCGAGGTACCGGCGGCGGCGTGACCGGCTCCTCAAATGTAGGTATAGCGCACCTTCTTGCGCGGTCGATCGTCTGGCGCGGGTAGTGGCGGTGGTACAATCCCGATCCAGACGCGAATGGCGGCCTGGTCACGATACATCTCCGAGGGAACTTCCCCGGTAAAACGTGGTTCCTCCAAGTCGGGGTAGTCAATCGCATCGATCGTAAGCATCGGCTCGCAATCAGCGGGAACCATGCCCATTACACTGTTATCGTTGAGCAGCAGGCGTAATTCGTCACTCTGGACATCACCGTCAGATACGGGCCAGACGACAACATCGCGGATGCTGGTGAGCGGTAGCGATGTCATCACATGGTGTGCATTTGTGCCATACGGGGGCTGCGCCGGGTGAAACCAAACTCTGCCATAGCCATCAGCGCGACGCCAGAACACGATTGAACCTTCGTGGACAAGTAAGAACGTCATCACCACCGTCAACAGAAGCAGCACCAACCAGATTCCCACCAGGACAACCACGATCCATCGGGTGAACTCGATTCAGTAGCAGTCCAATGAGCACTATTCCCGCGACGATGGCCGGTCGTATCGGCGGTGGCTCTGATCGCAGCAGATCGCCTATCGGGACGACAAGCGAGATCATCGCCAGCCCTTCAAATGATCGCGGTGGAGCCACGATAAGCCACCGATTGCCAATGTGGATATACACAGACACCCCCTATGGCCGCTATCCCGCCACACAGCAAGCTGCCCGCTCCCCGCTCCGTGCCGGAGCGGGGTTGGGGGTGAGGCTCCCCTGCGGCCCCCGCCCCGATCATATCTCGTCGATCACGGCACCCGTGACGCTGCCGCCGTGCTGCACCGTGCCCGCCGTCACCGTCGCATCCACCGTGCCTGCGGTGATCGCACCCGTGCGCGCGCCGATCACCTCGCCCGCGACTGTGCCGACCTCGACCTCGACCGCCAGCGTGCCGCCCTTCGCCACCCGCCCGACGCTGGCCCCCACCAGCTGGCCACCCGCCGCCACGTGCTCGGCGCGCGCCCGGATGATCGCGTGTGCCTCTTTGCGGGCTGGCTCCTGTGCTGCCGCGGGCGCGGCAAACACCAGCGCATCGTCGCGCTGGAGCAACAACGCAGCGATACCCCAGTCGCGCCCCTGCGGGTCGACGTTGTAGGCCGCGATCCGCCCGGCCGTCACGGCGCGCTCCAGCGCCAGCCCACCCACCAGCGCGCCGTAGAATGCGCGGCTGAAGGCGATCGCACAATCATCGCGCACCGGGAACTGGTACGCGAGCACGGCCGCGATGCCGGCCTTGGCGAGCGCCGGTGCCACACCACTCCACGGGCTGATCCCGTCGCGCCGCGCGCTCTCGCAGGCCCCCAGCAGCGCGAGCCGTGTGCCGGTGCCGCGCAAATTAATCCCGAGTTGCTCAGCATCGACGCGCTGATCGGCCAGTGCGAGCGAGCCGCCGCCGAGCACCTGACCGGGCAGCGCGCCGGCCTGCTCTTCAAACATCCCGTGCCCGGCAAAATGAAAGATCTCGGCGTGTACCGCGCGCTCCTGCACCGCCGCCAGCGTGGCCGCATCGAGAAAGATGGCGTTCAAACCGGCGCGCCCGGCGAACGCGGCTTCCAGATCGGCGCGCTCCCTGGCCAGATCAAGCGGCGGCAGATCGGCGGGTGCGGCGAGCGCGACCAGCACATCGACCGGGCCAGGCGGCAGCGCACCGGTCTGCACTGGCAGACCCGGCTCGCGGCGGACGATCGTGATCGCCGGGTCGAGCGCCAGAAAGCCGTCGACCCCGTCGCCGCCACCCGCCCGGTCGATATACAGATATTCCCACGGCAGGGCCGCAGCGGCGGGCTCCAGCCGCAGTATCAGCCGCAGCGGCGTGGCACCCGGCTGCGCCAGATGCGCCACCAGCCGCTCACGCGCGCCGCCGCTCAGCAGCAGATCCGCCAGCGCGCGCCCCAGTGCCACCAGCCCGGCACGGTCGATGCTGCGGTCGGCCAGCTGCGCGAGCGTAATACGCAGCTGTCCGCCGTCGTAGCGCACCAGTACGCCGCCCGGTGCACCGCCCTCGGCGGCCACCCGCAGCTGGACGCGCCCGTCAGCGAGCGCCGTCACCTCGGTGACATCTATCCGCAGGTCAGTCGGTGTCGCGTCGGGCACGGCGTCTTCGGCAGTTCCCAGGGACGCAGCATGCTGCGTCTGTACGAGCGATGCGGGTGCGGGGGCATCTTGCTGCGTCTGTATGGGCGATGCGGGCGTCTGTACGAGCGATGCGGGCGCCGCCTGCTGGTAGGCCAGCAACAGATCCATCCAGCCCGTCGCAGCTGCGAAGGCCGTCTCGCCATAAAACTTTGATGGCGGCGGCAACACGCCCTTGCGAACGCGCATCAGATGCACACTCAGGCCACCGGTTTTGGCATACACGGGCATGGCATCGTGCGCGATCAGCAGCTGCGGGTCGGCCAGCGCCAGCGCCACCTGCTGCGCGGCAGCCACCACCGCCGCCGGAGCCTGCGGGTGCGTGGCGAGCCCGTCTGCCAGGCTGCGCAGATCATACTGGCGGAACTTGAAGGCGTGCGCCTGGCTGAAGTGCGCGTGCCAGAGTGCGGCCACCGCACCAGGTAAGGCGGCGTGTAATGCCGTGGCCAGCGCGCGCATCGCGGCGAGCAGCGGTGCAAAGCTATCCGGGCGCACTGCGGTGAGCGTGACGCCCGGCGGCATGCCGCTCTGCGCCCAGGGGAGTGGGTGGGTGTCGAAGTATGCACGGTAGCGCGCCACAAGCATCGCCGCAAGGGTAACGGCGTCTTGCGTGGGGTCTTGCGCCAGCTGCGGCAGGATAGCATCGTAGGGCAGGCTCTGGACGGGCATATCCTCCTGCGAAGCCACCAGTGCCACCACGCTGCCGCGCAGCTGTGTGGCGACCTCGACGCTCGCCATCTGGCACGCATTGAGCACCAGCAAGTCGAGCGGGCGACCGAGCGCATCGCGGATCGTGCCCATCACATTGCCGAGTTCGACGGTATCGATCGAATGACCGCTACCATCGTCAAAGGCAATCGCGCGCTCGTTGGCGGTGGGTTGTGTCACCAGCGTCTGCATCGTCGAGGAAAACAACACCTGGCGGCCCTCGCTGTCGCTGGCACGCTCGCTGAGCTCGGCGGCCGGCAGTACCACGCCACCGCGCTGCGCGACACCCGCGATCTCGTGCGGCTCCCAGCCACTGCCGTGGCTCCAGATCACCAGCGCATAGCGCGCGGCAGGTGCGGTGGCCGTGCCCCACGCCACAAAGTCGCGGAGTGTCGCGGGGTCGCCCGAATCAACCTTACCCAGATCGATACGCTCCGGCGGCGTGCCGAGCACACGACGCTGGCTGCCGGTCGGCGTGGCTTGCTGCACAACCACACGAATGCGCGGATCGTGGGCAATACTGCCGATCCGCGCGAGCACCACCGCACCTGCATCCGCCACGTTGTTCGCCGTTGCCAGATAGATCAGCCACGTCCAGTCGGCCTGAATCATGGTTCGTACTCCGTTTCACGCGT
>JAYUYF010000510.1:0-3675 GCA_043752605.1 Roseiflexaceae bacterium | reverse complement strand
GAGCCTGGCTCGCTGCCCTGACCACACATGCAGATGCCCACAACCTACGGGCGCGTGTCGCTGAGCAGCATACTGCCGTGGCGGGCGGCGCGCCGCTGATAGCCACGCTTGCGGTGCCGTACGCGCTCGATGCGCTCGATGCTCCAACCGATCCGGCGTCCATCCGGCTTGTAGATATTGCCCAACAACTGCGCGCCGATGGCTATGATACGGTGATTGTCCTGCCACTTGCGTCAGCAAAACACAAACAAGCGCATCAATTCATCACTGCGCTTGGTCCTGAAGGATTACTATTCCTGCGGCACGTGCATGAATTGACGATAACGACCGCAGCCAGTCGCGTCACCTGGCGCTGCGAACGTACTGATACTCAGGTGACTATTCTGCGTACGGATACCGCGCCGCAGGTGTGGCGCATCGATCGTGAAGTTGGTGAATTGCCCGCCGAGATGCGCAATGCCGAGACAGGATATGATTACGCGATCGCGATCGCGCGTCTGGTCGATGGCACGCGTAAGTCGAGCAAACTTGTGAGTTACCTGCCAACTGCGATTCCTTTTCCGTTTCCGGTCATTGCACATGTTACCGCTGAGCTGACCAGCGATCGCAATGCGTTGCGCGACACACCGGC
Source organism: Roseiflexaceae bacterium (assembly GCA_043752605.1). Taxonomy (GTDB): domain Bacteria; phylum Chloroflexota; class Chloroflexia; order Chloroflexales; family Roseiflexaceae; genus JAYUYF01. The sequence goes on along the minus strand of JAYUYF010000510.1, from coordinate 3,044 downwards.
CAACCGTTTCGTCCTCACACGGCTGGCCGAACGCCTGGTTGCGGTTGCGCTAGAGGGTGCTGCGCAAAATAGCTGGGAGCCATTGCTGTTTTTTAAGGCCGCACCACGGCTCGATGCACGTCTCACCGAGCTACAATTTGACCGCGCACTGCGCGCAGCGATTGTTGCACAGCCAGTTGTGCCGACGATCAGCGGCGCATACATGAAGCCTGGCGAGATCCACCGGCTCGTGGACTGGAATGCGCAACCAGTTGCTCCAGACCCGTGGCTACCAGCTGCCCACTTTCCGCACACGCTGCAGACCTTACCAGATGCCATCGCTCGCGGTACCGAAATACTCGATTGGCTTGATGTTCGGAAACTCACTCCCGCGCAGCTGGTGAAGCTGCTCAATGAACCCATCGTTGCTCTGGCGCTGACTATCGACGAGCGCGCAAGCCTCATCGCCAATGTGCGTAAGATCGTCGGTAGCACGTTTTCTGGCGGATCGTTGCCACGACTGTTGATCGACCAACATGGTGCAATACTCAAGAATACGAGTACAGTGATGCTGCTGCCTGCTGTGGGTATGGTCGTCCCGCTGCCACCAGCAGTGGAGATCCAATTTTTACACGCGGAACTCGCCAAGGCATTATACGTGGCGTGCGACAAGCACACGCCGGAAGCACTGACCGAATGGCTCAATCACCAGGAACATGGGTATCACTTAAAACCGTACACGTTGGCAGCACTGGCGCTCCAGATCTGCGTAGCGGCAAACGTAAATACACCAGCAGACAATGCACAAGACCGATGGCGACAGGCGCGCCAGACGCTCTTTGCACTCTGGCAGCAGCCCGATAGTACTGATCCGTCGCCAGAAATGACAATGCTCCTCCCAACCATCGATGGTCAGCTCGCACCTGCCAGGACGCTCTATTTTGGCACGACGTATCCTGATGGCCAGATCACCGGCGCGCTGTATGCAAATCTCACTCCCGCGCCGCTGGTCGTCGCTTCTGCTGACCTCGATCTTGCAGCCGACGATTCGGATATTGCCGATTTCCTGCGCTGGTGCGGTGTAGAAACGCAACCACGGATGGTGCTGCTACCCGCTGCTCCCAAACCTGACCAATACCTACAATACGTTGTGGGTCATCTGCGTTTCCCGGCGAGGTTTGCTAATCACGACGAGGACATCGCTGATGCAGATGCGTTCGATCTGAGCAGGTTATACATCACCGATGCGTCAACGATTGACCGGCTCGCCGAGATCCTCGAGTGTGCTGACGTGGCAGCAATACTGGCCTGGCTTGCAGGCGATGATCGCGCTATGCAATGGGAGCGCGGTGATTCAAAGGCACAGCTTGAATATCTGTTTCTCAGTAAGGTAAAAGTGCGCAGGTTGCTGGGCGCAAGCCTGCCCGCGCACACGCGCTGGCTGCTGGCTACAACCGCGTGGCTGCCGACGACCGATGGTGTCAAAACAGCTCCACAATACTGTGTACTCGGGCGGCTTTCTGATGAGTTACGCGCGCGCTTCCCACAGCCCGCAAAGATCAGCGTACGCGAAGGCGGCGACTGGCAACGTGCATTGCGGAGTGCGGGAGTGGCGGCAAAGTTTGATGATCTGACATTGTCGGTGATTTATGATGTGCTGCGGCAACTACCCGCCAGTGATCCAGCGGGGACGAGCGCGCGACCCTTCTACACGGCAATTCTCGAACGCGAAGATGAGCTGGGATCAACGACACTACGGAGGAAATTTCATCGCGATGGCATGCTCTGGTCGCAGCACAATGGTGTAGCAGCGTACCGCCCTGTCGCAACGTTGCGCCACCTGACGCGCGCTGATCTCCCACACGCGGTCGAAGCCGCGCTCCCACTGCTTGACCTTGCGCCTCGTTTTAGCGGTAAATTGGTCACTTCAATCTTTGGTGTACGCGCGCTGGCTGCCAATGCGGTGCGCGTCGTGCTGAGTGATGGCGGGCTGGTCTCGCATCGTGATCACGCACGCTTCGCGCAGCATTGTGCCGAAATCGTGCTGTTGCTGGCGATACTCCGCACACGCGACCAGGATCGGCTGGCAAAAATACAGTTCCAGCTCTGTACACAGGTCAGCTTCCAGGCGACACTCCCAGATGACACGCGCGCTGTGACGGATACGCTAAACCAGGCAAACGAGACGCTCGTCATCGACACGACAATCTATCTGATTGTACCGGAAACGCTGACGCCCCGGCTGGAAGATGCGCTGGTTGCTGAGGCGCTCAGTGCAGCGATTGCTGCGTATCTTGGGATCATCGAATATGGTGATATTGCGCGTCTCGTCATGTGTGCAGATACACAACGTGTTGCGCTGCTTGCCAAATTGCTGCCGGGCAGCGAAATCGACGAAGTGGCCCTCACTGTGCAGATAGCCGAAATGCGCACGAAACTGTTTATGCCAGAAGAGCCAGAGTCAGACCAGCAACATACTCACTATTATCAACCACCACCGCCAGCATATCAGCAAGTGGTCACAGTAATTCCAGCTTCGCTACCCGACCCGGCACCGGTGCCTCTGCCTCCAACTGCAACAATACAGGCAGAGTTCATCGGGCAGCTCGCACCGGGCATACCGCGACACATCGCGCTGCGCATCAGTCCATCTGCGAGCGCAGCGGTTGCGGGTTCGCCACAGACGCGCATGATTGAGGAGGATAGCTTGCGCATCGTCTGCGCATTCGAAGAGCAACAGGGGCGCTTCCCGTTGCAGGTCGCGCATCTTCAAGGTGAAGCGGGATATGGTTGCGATATCATTAGCTTTGCACACGCGTCCGAACGCCCTTCGGCCGACCGCGCAACGATCACCAGTATTGCACGCTTCATCGAGGTCAAACAGAGCGCAAGTGGTCATGTCACCCTCACGAAAAACGAGCAAGCCGCTGCTTTGCTCTATGATCATCGCTACTATGTCTATCGGTTGGATGGTGCTGATCCGAGTTATACACTAGATATCGTGGTCGATCCGTTGAGCATAGATAGGGTTCATAACCCAATCAGCATCGATTTGACGCGCGCCG
>JAYUYF010000509.1:0-8947 GCA_043752605.1 Roseiflexaceae bacterium | reverse complement strand
CCTACAATATCGCCGCCGCACCCCCTAATATCGCCGCCACACCCGCCGCCGCCCAATATCGCCGCCCGCGCCCCGCCCGCGATCACCCCGCCGCGATCGCCCGCATCTGGGCCAGCAACCGATCGATCTCGTCGTGGGTGTTGTAGTGTACCAGTCCGATCCGTACCATGCCACCATCGGACTGGGTGCCAAGCCGCTCGGCGAGGTTGAGCGCGTAGTAGTTGCCGTCCCACACACAGATCCCACGTTCGCCCAGCGCGCGCGCCAGCGCCGCCGGGGTGTGGCCCGCCAGCCGGATCGAGACCGTACAGGTGCGCTCGCCAAAACGCGCCGCATCGCTGATGCCGTAGAATGTCAGCCCCGGCATGCCGAGCAGCCCCGCTACCAGATGTTCCGAAAGCTCGCGCTCGTAGGCCTGTACCGCCGTCATCGCCGCCGTCAGCACCGCGCGCCGATCCGCCGCGTGTGGTGCCACACGCTGCCCCAGTGCTGCCAGATATGCCACAGCCTCTGTGACACCAGCCAGTGCTTCGTGATTTTTAGTACCCGGCTCCCAGCGATCCGGTGCATCGTCGCTCGCCGGGCGCACCTTGTAGGCCGGCAGACTGGCCAGCAACTCGCGCCGCCCGTAGAGCGTACCCGCGTGCGGCCCAAAGAATTTGTACGGCGAACAGGCGAGGAAATCACAGCCCAGCGCGCGGACATCAATTGGGCCGTGCGGCGCGTAGTGCACCGCGTCGACAAAGCTCAGCGCGCCCGCTTCGCGCGCGAGGCGGATTATCTCAGCGATGGGGTTGATCGTGCCCACCGCGTTGCTGGCATAGCCCACCGCCACCAGGCGTGTGCGCGGCGTGATCTGGCGGCGCAGATCGGCCATATCGAGCGTACAATCTTCGATATCGACATCGACCGTGCGGATCGTCACCCCGCGTTCGGCGAGCGCGGCCCACGGCGAGAAGTTGGCATCGTGGTCGAGCCGCGTCAGCACGATCTCGTCACCTGCGCCCAGATCGCGGCCGAGCGCGCGCGCAAGCGCAAAGGTCAACGTCGTCATGTTTGGCCCAAACACAATTTCGTCGGCATCACAGCCGAGCAGATCGGCCATCGCCGCGCGCGCGCCGTCGATCGTCACATCGGTGCGCGCGCTGGTGGCAAAGTTGCCGTGCGTGTTGGCGTTATCGTACGACAGATACTGTACCATCGCGTCGATTACGCGCTGCGGCACATGCGTACCACCCGGCCCATCGAAGAAGATCGCAGGGTGGCCGTGGATCTGCTGCTGGAGCGCGGGAAATTGCGCGCGCGCCCATGCCACATCGGCGGCGGAGAGGGTCATTGCGGTTCGCTTTCTGTTGTCTCACGTGTGTGATCTACAGTAGCACGGCGGGCACGATGGGTCAATCAGGTGGCCGCGCAAGCCCTTCGGCAAATGCAATAATACCGTCGGTGATACGCTGCCAATCGAGGTGCTGCACGGCATAGACGCGCGCGCGCTGACGCATCGCCTGCTGTGCATCCGGCGTCTGGCGAAGCAACTCGCCGAGCACGCGCGCCAGATCGTGTGGGTCACCCGCCGCAAAATTTGCGCCAAGCCCGGTCGTTCCGATGAACCGCAGCCCCGGCAGATCGCTGGCGAGCAGCGGCACGCCCAGCGCCAGCGCCTCGGCGACCTTGAGCGGCGCGACACCCGTGGCGCGGTTGCGCGCATTGGCCGGCAGCGGCACCGCGACGGCATCGGCGGCGGCGCTGAGGAGCAACGCGCGCGTGTGCGGCAGCCGGCCCGCCAGCACGACCCCGGTGTCGCCAGTGGTTCGCGCCGCGATCTGCGCCGCCAACGGCCCATCACCCGCCAGCACCAGTTGGATGCGCGGATCGGTGCGCCGTGCCAACCGCACGCCCGCCAGTAGTGTCTCGATCCCCTGCCAGGCGCTCAGGCTACCGGCAAACACCACCAGCCGTGCGGCGGGGTCGAGACCGAGCGCGGCGCGCGCCGCCCGCTGATCCTGCGGTACCACACGCGTCGTGTCTGCACCATTGGGTGCGATGTGTACCGCGCGCGCACCACGCCGCCGCGCCAGCGCAGCGAGTTCGGGCGTCACCGCCACGATCCCATCTGCCGCGCGCATGTCGAGCTGCCACAACAGCGAGTAGAGTAGCCGGGCCGCCGGGCGCGCACCACGTTCCAGATGCGGCAACCCGTTGCATTCGAGCACAACCGTAGCACCCAGGGCGCGTGCCGCCGCAACCACTCCCAGGCTGGTGGCACCTGCGCGCGCATACACAATTGCGGGTCGCGATCCGGCCAGTACCAGCGTACGCGCCAGGCGCAGCTGCCACACGATCTCGCGCGGCGCGTGTACGGGCAGCGGCAAGACGTGGGTGCGCGGCGTCATCACGAGATCAGGCGTGCCAGGGGCGATCAGCGTCAACGGGCGACGGGCGGCAATCGCCCGCAACGATGCCAGCACGTGTGCCGATTGGCCACCCTGCGCCCCGGGGACCAGTGGGCTGATATACCACCAGTTCGCCACAGTGCTGCTCCAGTGTGCTATACTTTGTGTACGCGTGGCACGGTGAGTGGCCACATACTGCGAAAGGAGTCGTTGTATGGGTGATAAAAGCCCGAAGAACAACAGCAAGCAGAAGAAGCAGAGCGACGCGAAAAAGGCTCCCAAGACCAAGTAGCGTCGCCCGTACCCCGCCGGCCCTGCGGGGGTGTTGTGTAGCCGCGATATCCCCGCTGCGGAGATGATGATACCAGTCCTGCGATTGCTTGTGTACGCGCTCCTTTTGGCCGCCTGTGGCGCGGGAGCGCCGTCGGTTGTGCCCACCGCCGCGCCGGTGCTGGTGCTCACCCCCGCGCCAACGCTCGACATCGACGCGACGGCCACGGCGCTGGTGCGCCCGCTGCTGCCCACGCCCACACCACCATCGAGTTATGTCGTTCAGCAAGACGATACGTTGAGCGGTATCGCCGCGCGTTTTGGCCTGGGCGCAGCCGAAATTGTCGCCGCCAATGGTCTGACCGATCCCGATGCACTGATCGCCGGCCAGACGCTGATCCTGCCGCCACCGCGTGCCGCCGCGCCGACCATCACCGCGCGCCCGACGCCGACGTTTGATCCAGCCGCGCCGACGCATACGCCGACGCTCTCGACCCCTTGATCTCAGCCGCGCCCCGGTGTCCCAAAGACCTCGATCGCCAGCTGTCGCAAATCATCGAAGGCAAATGGCTTGCGGAGAAACGGAATCGGTGTTGCGCTCGTGATTCGGTCGTGTGCCTGGGTTTCATCATAGCCACTCATCAGCACGATCGGCACCTCGGGTGCGAGCGCGTGCAACGCCATCACCAGCTCCGCACCATCCCATGCCGGGCATCGTCAAGTCTACGAGGAGCCCGAGCGTGCGTTCCTGATGCTCACGATACGCGGCGATCCCACGCTCGCCATCGGCGGCCAGGATCGTCTCGTAGCCAAGGTGGCCAAGCAAGCGCGCCGCCACCGAACGCAGCGCCTCCTCATCGTCGATCACAATCACGGTGTTGCGCATCGGCGTCGGTGGTGGTGGCACAGGTACCTCGGCGGGGACCGCTGCCAGCGGCAGGCCGATCCGCACAATCGTCTGCTGATCCAGGATACTCGAGACCGCCAGTGTCCCGTTGTGCTCGCCGATAATACCCTGCACCATCGCCAGGCCGAGGCCGCGGCCAAGGCCTTTGGTGGTATAGAATGGATCAAAGATCCGCGCCAGTGTCGCAGCCGCCATGCCCGGGCCATCGTCGCTGATTTCGATCACCACTGCGTTATCCGCAGCCGTCGTCGTGATCCGAATGATGCCGATTCGCGAATCGAGCGACTCGACCGCATTTACTAAAATGCTGATCAGCGCTTCTTGCAGATAGGTACCATCTGCGCTGACCCGCGGTAGCGTCTCGTCAAGCATAATCTGCACCTCGGCAAGATTGAAAAATCCGGCCGGCAACTGGCGCACAACGCCGGCGATCAACGTGTTGATATCCAGCGGTTGCAGCGATAGATGCGCGCGCCCGGCGTACATCAGCAGGCGGCGCGTCAGATCGCTCGCACGGCGGGTTGCGCTGCCAACCTGCGTAAAACACTCCTCCGCCAGCGGCGATGCGCCAGTCTCAAGCCGCAGCAGATCGACGTGCCCGGCGATAATTGTCAGCAGATTATTGAGATCGTGGGCAATACCGCCCGCCAGCGCACGCAGGCGCTCGGTCTGCGCGGTGGGTACATCGGAAAATCGATCCGACGCGCTCAGCGCCAGCGGTGGCAGCATGTCGAGCAACACTGCCCGCAGTACACCATCAAGCAGCAGCGTGTCGAATGGCCGCAGCAGCAACTGGCCCGGTGCCAGCGCGCACAGCGCCCGGTAGGCAGCGAGCTCGCTGTAGGTCGCCAGATAAATAATCCGTACGCCACGCTCTGTCACCTGGCGCACCAGCGCCGCACGCGGCGGCTCGTCTGCGATCGATAGGCTGAGAAATAGCACGCCCGGCATCTCGCCAGTACACGCCACTGCCGCTGCCGCAATACTGTTGACAACCCGAATACGTGTATATGCCAGGTACTCGAGCCGCTGGCGCAAATCGCGCGCGGTAACGATGGCATTGTCGACAATGAGCAGAGAGCGCGCCTGGGACGTCATAACGTGAACCCCTTGGAGTTGGCACGCTCGTCGATCGAGCGCCACTGTGTGCAGTATAGAGAACGCGCGAACCAGACTATCTCCACGGATTAATAGGTAACAAAGTTGTCATCAGGCGATGGCAGCGCGCAGACGAGGGGGCAATTGCGGGGCGCGCTGCGAGGAAAAGGAGGCTAGCGTGCGAGGTCGACGACCGTGCGTCCGCGGATCTGACCGGCGACGATCTGCTGAGCGGCAGCGGGGATCTCGGTGAGCGCGATCGTGGTTGTCAGGCCGTCGAGCAGTTCGGCGGGCATGTCACGCACCAGCCGCGCCCAGGCAATCTCGCGGCGATACGCCGGGCACTGCACCGATTCGACACCGATCAGGCGCACACCGCGCAAGATAAACGGGAAGACCGTCGTGCTCAGGGCAATGCCGCCCGCGTTGCCGCACGCCGCCACCGCGCCGTTGTAGGCCACCGCACGCAGCGCACCCGCCAGCGTCTCACCGCCGACGGTATCGATCACACCACCCCAGCGTTCGCTCTCGAGCGGCTTGCCGGGTGCCGCCACCGCAGCGCGGTCGATGACTTCGGTGGCCCCCAGGCTACGCAAAAAGTCGGCCTGCTCGGGCCGCCCGCTCGATGCCACGACCCGGTAACCAAGACTGGCCAGCACCGCCACTGCAACGCTGCCGACACCACCGGCCGCACCCGTCACCAATACTTCGCGCCCGGCCGGATCGACGCCCGCCTCCTGGATCGCCAGCACACACAGCATCGCGGTGAGTCCGGCGGTGCCAAGTGCCATCGCACGTGCGGCAGTCAGCTTTGGCGGGATTTTTGTCACCCATTCCGATTTCACCCGCGCGCGTTCGGCAAAGCCGCCCCAGTGGCGCTCACCGATCCCCCAGCCAGTCACCAGCACTGCATCGCCGGGCTTGTAGCCGGGCGCATCCGAGTGACGCACGGTTCCCGCCAGATCGATCCCTGGCACCATCGGGAAGAAGCGCGCAATTTTGCCGGCACCCGTGATGCTGAGCCCATCTTTGTAATTCAGACTCGAATACGAAACATCGATCGTCAGATCGCCGACGGGCAGGTCGGCGTCGCTAAGCGTGCGAATCTCGGCGGCCAGCACGCCATCACGCTGGTCGAGCACGAGCGCGCGAAAGGTCTCGGCGGCATCAGCAGACATCGTTGGCTCCTCATTACGCTCCCCTCCCCACCTGTGGGGGAGGGGCCGGGGTGGGGGCGTCCCTATTCCAACCGGCTATTGCGGATGCGTTGCACCAGGTCGGTCACATAGCGGGTCGAGATCGCACCCTCGCGAAACGGTGCATCATCGAGGATCGCCAAATGAAACGGGATGGTCGTTTTGATGCCGGTGATCACCGTCTCGCTGAGCGCGCGCCGCATGCGGTTGATCGCCTCATCGCGGTCACTGCCCCAGGTGATAATCTTCGCCAGGAGCGAATCGTAATTGCTGGGCGGGGTATATTCGGAGTACAGATGCGAATCGACGCGCACGCCCGGGCCGCCGGGCGGCAGGTAGTGCTCGATCTCGCCGACCGAGGGCAAGAAATCGCGTTCGGGGTCCTCCGCGTTGACGCGACATTCGATCGCATGCCCACGAAACTCAATCTCACGCTGCTGGATCGTCAGTTTCTCGCCTGCCGCGATCCGCAGCTGCCAGCGCACCAGATCGATGCCAGTCACCAGCTCGGTGATTGGGTGCTCGACCTGAATACGGGTATTCATCTCGATAAAATAAAAATTTCCCTGCGGGTCGACCAGAAATTCCATCGTCCCGGCGTTGACATACCCGATCGCCTTGACACCCGCCAGTGCCGCGCGGCCCATACGCTCGCGCAGCCGTGGATTGACGATCGGCGAGGGCGTCTCTTCGAGGATCTTCTGGTGGCGGCGCTGCGCCGAGCAATCGCGCTCGCCAAGATGGATCGCGTTGCCGTGGGCATCGGCGAGCACCTGAATCTCGACGTGGCGCACATTTGGCAGGTATTTCTCCAGCAGCAACGCGCCATTGCCAAAGGCGGCTTCGGCTTCGGCGCGCGCGGTGGGAAACGCTTTGATCAGATCGTGATCATCGTTGGCCACCCGCATCCCGCGCCCACCACCGCCCGCGCTCGGTTTGAGCAGCACTGGGAAACCGATCTTGCGCGCGATCGTGACCGCCTCATCGGCGCTGCGTAGCTCGCCTTCACTACCCGGCACGGTGGGCACACCAGCGGCACGCATCGTCTTGCGGCCAAGCGCCTTGTCACCCATCAGGCGGATAGCGCGCGCATCAGGGCCGATAAATGTGAGCTTGCAATCGGCGCAGATCTCGGCAAAATACGGGTTCTCGGAGAGGAAACCATAACCGGGGTGCACCGCATCGCAGCCGGTGATCAGCGCGGCGCTGATCAGCGCGGGCGGATTGAGATAGCTCTTCGATGAGGGTGCCGGGCCGATACAGACCGCCTCATCCGCCAGGCGCACCGCCAGCGAGAACCGATCGGCTTCGCTATAGGCCACCACGGCGCGGATACCCTGATCGTGGCAGGCGCGTACGATCCGCACCGCAATCTCGCCACGATTGGCGATCAGCACTTTTTTGAACATGACCCTCTTCCGCCTCACCGCACACGCCTTCAACCGCGCGTAGTATACCACCTCCAGCGCGCGCCGATTTGCACGGCTGTGGTAGGATGGTGTACAGATGTTTTCGCGATCGGTGGGCCACTTCGATCGCGTCTGGCGCGACAGCGCGGAGGATGACCCGATGACAACGGTCTCGTATGACCAGCGAGCAGTGCAGATCGATGGTGAGCGCACCCTGCTACTCAGCGGCGCGATCCATTATCCACGCAGTACCCCCGCCCAGTGGGACGCGATGATGGCGCGCAGCCGCGCGGCTGGCCTGAACGTGATCGAGACGTATGTCTTCTGGGGGCTGCACGAGTGCGAGCGCGGCGTGTTCGATTTCTCGGGTCGGCTCGATCTGCCGCTCTTCTGCCGTACCGCGCAGAAGCACGGGCTGCACGTCATTCTGCGCATCGGGCCATACATCTGCGCCGAGATCAATTACGGCGGCTTCCCGGCCTGGCTGCGCGATCTGCCCGGCATCCAGCTACGGACGCTCAACCAGCCATACATGGACGAAATGGAGCAGTGGGTGCGCGCCCTCTGTGCCCGTATGGAACCCTATTTTGCGCCAAACGGCGGGCCAATCATCATGGCGCAGATCGAGAACGAGTACAATCTGATCGCCGAGACCTACGGTGAGCAAGGGCAAGCGTATCTGGCGTGGTCGATCCATCTCGGCCAGTCGCTCGAACTCGGCGTGCCGTGGGTGATGTGCGTCGGCGGTATGCCAGGTGCGATCGAGACGATCAACGGTTTCTACGGCCACACGATGATCGATGATCACCAGGCCAAACACCCCGATCAGCCGCTGATCTGGACCGAGAACTGGCCGGGTTGGTACGATATCTGGCAGCGCGGTCATCATATCCGTACGCCCGAGAATGTGGCCTACGGCGTCGCGCGCTTCATCGCTGCCGGTGGCACGGGTGTCAACTATTATATGTGGCACGGCGGCACCAATTTTGGCCGCGATGCGATGTACCTGCAGACTACCAGCTATGATTATGATGCGCCGCTCGATGAATTTGGTTTCGAGACGACTAAATCGAACCATTGCGCCCGGCTGCACGCCACGCTGCTCGCGCAGCGCGCCGCGCTGCTGACCAACCCGCGCGCCACGCCCACCCCGCTTGGCGAGCAGCAGGCGGCCTATGCCTACGGCGACCTGGTGTTTCTCTGCAACGATGATACCGAACAACCGGCGACGGTCAGCCACGCTGGCACGGCGTACACGCTTGCGCCGCGTGCGGTGCTGCTGCTGGCGGGTGGCGCGGTGCTGTTCGATACCGCGCAGGTGGCCGCCGCCGATACGATCACGCGCGTGGTGCGCCCGGCTGGCGAGCTGGCACCGTTCACGTTTCGCGCCGAGCCGCTGCCGGGTGCGCGCGCCGAATCGACGGCTGTGATGGTGGCGCAACCCGTCGAGCAGCTGCAACTGACGCGCGACCGCACGGATTACTGCTGGTATCTCACCCACGTCGATGTTCCTGATGCGCAGGCGGGCGCTGGCACGCTGACACTGAGCTTCGCTGCCGATCTGGTGTATGTGTATGTCGATGGCGTGCTGGCGGCGCACGGCCCGGCGCGGCTCGATGAGAACCGCTCGCGCACAGATGGCGATCGCGAAGCGCTGGCGGCGGCGATCGCGGC
>JAYUYF010000508.1:0-8955 GCA_043752605.1 Roseiflexaceae bacterium | reverse complement strand
GGGTGCGGCGGGCGCGGGCGTGGGGAGGCCGAAGCATTCCGACGCGGCTGGCGAGCCGCGTGGAATGCTTCGGCCCTACATGGCCGTCCTGACGATCTTTTTCGGGCTGGGGGCGGGGCTCTTGCTGTTGCCGCTGGCGCCCGGGCTGCGCGCGATCGGGTTGTTGACGATCGGGTTGGATCTGGTACTGCTCGGCATCGCGATCGCCTGGTGGGACGCCTTCGACGCGGGCGAAACATTACGGCGCGATATGGCGCGCTCGGCGCTGGCCGCTGCGGCGGCAATGCTGCTGTTTGGCAGCCAGGCGATCGTGATCGGCGCGAATCGTGATCGGCTGGGTCTTGACGATCATTTGCGCGACCCGCTGCTCTTCTCGCTGATCGCCAGTGGCATCGCGGTTGTTGTGCTGGGCGGGCCGATTCAGCGGCTGCTGGATCGGCTGGCATTTGCAGGGGAACCGGCGTTGCGCGCCGCACGTGAAGAACTCCGCACAGAAGCAGCAGCACTGCCGCGCCTCCCCGATGCCGAGATGCTGCTGGCCGCCGATGATGTCGAGTTCGCCCGGCTGACACGCCGCGCGCTCAGCAGCTACGCCGATCTGCCCGCGCTGGCCGCCAGCCCGCTCGCATATTTGCCGCAAATCGGCATGCGGCTGGCGGCGCGTCACACACCAGACCAACCTACCGAGCGCGCGGTCGAACTCCAATCATTGCTGCGCGAAGCGATCGAGCGGCTGCGACCGCGCACCGGCGAAACCTTTGGGACAAACGATGCCTGGCGGTATTACAACGCCCTGCACTACCCGTATGTCGCTGGGGTAAAGCCGTATCGGCGGCGCGATCAGATCATTACCGATGACTACACCCGCCGCATCCTCGCATATTTTGATGCCCAGGTACCCGAACGTACGCTCTACAACTGGCAGAATAGCGCAGCTCGGCTGGTGGCGCGTGACCTGCGGGCGGCGATGGTGGCAGCAAATGGCATTGCCAATTGACGACATGGCAGGGTGGGTTGTGGTATCTCTAACGCATACGGCGCTGTTGCCGTAGCACACGATGGCACAACAGGAGAAATGCATGACCACCGTACCAACCACCGCATCCACCCACGCAATCCCACGCCGCGATGGACTACTGCGCGGCGCGCTGACCGTCGATGGCGCATTTGTCGCGCTTGCATCGTTGGCGCTCGCACCGTTCGCTGCGCAGGCCAGCACCGCCACCGGTATTCCCGCGAGCATGCTGCTCGCCACCGCCGCCGTAATGCTGCCGTATGGCTTGTATCTGCTGTGGAGCACGCGTGATCCCCAGCACGCACGCGCAGCCGGGCGGGTGGCGGTGGCCGCCGATAGCGTCTGGATTATCCTGACGCTGCTAGTGCTGGCGCTGGGGATCTGGCCGCTCACCAGCTCTGGCTGGTGGGTACTGGTGATCGGTGCGTTTGGCGTCGCCGATCTGGGGATCGCCACCATCTTCGGGCTCCGGCGCGCACAGCGCTAGAGTGGTTCCAGATTGCGCCGCCGCTTCCCTCACCCCCAACCCCTCTCCCAGAACGGGAGCGGGGAGCGATTTCGCCCTTACCTCCAGCCCCTCTCCCAGAACGGGAGCGGGGAGTGATTTCGCCCTTACCTCCAGCCCCGTCGCCCGCACGCGGGCGAGTCGGCGCGCACTGGTGCAGCGTCTCACAGCTCGTGCTGTACCAGTGCGAATGGCGCTGGTGCCGCGATCGCCGCCACTGCGCCGGGCGCGGGCTGCCAGCGGCAGATCTGCCAGGGGGTGGCATCGGGCCAACGCAGCAGGCCGGGCGGCGTGCAGCATACCGCAAAGCTCGCCAGCGGCACCGTTAAGCCCGTGCCACGTGCCTTGAGCAGCGCTTCCTTTTGCACCCAGATGCTGAGGATCGCCGCTGACCGCTCAGCTACTGGCAATGCACAGACGATCTGTTGCTCCTCGGGTGCGAGGAAACGCAACAGATCGCGCGCACCACTCCGATCCAGCCATTCGCAGTCGATGCCAACCGGCAGGGTACTCACCGCACACACCATCAGTGGCCCGCTATGCGCAATATTGAATTCAATCCCGGGGTATGCCACAAGCGCGGGCTTGCCGTGCGGTCCATAGCAAAAGTCGATCACCGCAGGTGAGCCACCGACCGTGCGCGCCAGGATTGTGCGCAGCGCAGCCCGGCCAGTGGCCCAGCGGCTGGCACGCACCGGATCGCGCAGCCGTGCCGCGCGCGCGTGCTCATCAGTGTCGAGCACGGTCGTATCCTGCGGCGCATCAAGATCGATCTGATACCACGCGATGATCGCTTCGCTCATCCTCTTCTCATCTGTAACCCGATCCTTTGGCACAGGATGTGCGTATCGGGAAGTATAGATTGTACGACACACCGCAGACGCACTGTGTCGCCAGAACCCTCTTTCACGGTCGCCACTGGCGGCCGTTTTTTATTTGCCCATCGCGCGCAGATTTGCCAGGCAACGTGCCACACACTCCAGCGGCGGGTGCGCGTAGCTCTCCTGCTCGACGATATACCACTGCGTCGCGCCGGTCGTCTCGCAGAGGTCAAAGATCGTCTGCCACGGCACATCACCCGCACCGATCAACGCCGTCTCATCGGTGGCGCTATACTCCTTGAGATGTACCGTCAGCGCGCGGCCGGGGTAGCGCGCGAGGAACGGCGGCGCATCCGCCCCACCCATCAGTGCATTGCCGGTATCAAACTGCATCACCACCTCGTGGTTGGTATTGCCAAAGAACGTATCCCACGGCAATTCACCATCGAGCTCGGTAAACTCGGTGTGATGATTGTGGTAGCCGGTCAGCATCCCGTGCGGTGCAAGGCGTGCAGCGATCTCGTTCATCGTCGCGGCGGTGGCGAGCCAGGCCGCGCGCGTCTCGGTATGCTCTTTTTGCAGGCCGGGCACGATCAGAAAACGGTTGCCGATCGTCTTATGAAACGCGACCGTCTCGTCAAACACCGCGCCGAGCAGCAGATTCAGGTGGACATGTGCGCCCGCAACCTGCAAGCCGGTAGCATCAAGCATCGCACGGACGCTTTCCGCATCGTGCCCGTAGAATCCGGCAAACTCGACGCCGGTATACCCCATCGCCGCCACTTGAGCGAGTACACTCGCCAGATCAGCTTTTGCATCATCGCGCACCGAATAGAGCTGTAGCGAGATCGGAATTTGAGCCATCGTGAGCACTCCTCTCAGCTTCCTGCAAACCCGCTCTATGATCGCACGATGCACACGATTACGCAACACATACGTACACAAAAAATCGTGCATCTTTCGCGAAGATCGTATCTTCAAAACGTTAAGAATCCCATCTATACTCTGAAGCAATGCTGCCATGCGCGCAGCCGCAGCGGAGCGCACATGCAACACCAGCCGTGGGATTACGAATACGCCAACGACGAGAGCCGCGCTACTGCCTGGCAGCGCGAGCGCAACATCGAGGAGGCGCAAGCGATGCCCGAGTATCACGAGGCTGCCCGGATCGTCGAGGCAGAGATCATTGAGGCATCGCGGCCGGGTGAGCACCAGCATATCCCGGTGGCCGAAGTTATCGCGCTGCTCGTCGAACGCTTCGCGGCCGCGTTGCAGCACAAGGATCTCGAGATCTACCAGTTGCGCGAGCAACTCGATGCGTTGGCGCTCGCGCGCAGCAACGAAGCGATGCTGATGCGGATGCAGCTCGAAGAAGTGCAGCGCGAAACCCGTGCCGAACGACGCGAACTCGAGGTCGCCGAGCACGTAGGCCGCATGCTCGAACGCGAGAACAGCCGCCTGAGCGCCGAGGTCGAACGGCTCAACGCCGCGATCGCCGCACTCCAGCAACCCGCACCGATCGCACGACCGGCGCTGACGCTCGAAGATCTGCTGCTGACGCCGATCCCGTAAGGGCGCATCGCGATGCGCCCGCACCGATCCCCGCCCCCGCGCCGATCCCGCCCGCGCCGATCCCGCCCGCGCCGATCCCGCCCGCGGCGTCCCTGTAAGGGCAAAGCATTTCACGATCGCTTGCAAGCGATCGTGAAATGCTTTGCACCTACGTGTCCCCGTCGGCCCGCGCCGATCCCCGCCCGCGCGCCGATCCCCGCGCCGCACCGATCCCCGCCCCCGCGCCAATCCCGCCCGCGCCGCCCCGATCCCGCCCGCACCACACGACCGCCCCGCGCCGCCTGCGCATTTGTACGGGCGGGCTATCGCCCGCCCCTACCGCTCGCTGCAATGCTACAATACCCCTGCGCTACCGCACCACACCCAGGAGCCCGCCGTGCCACGCCTCGATGGAACCCTCGAACGGATCACCTACCAGAGCGAGAGCGATGGCTACACGGTGGCACGGCTGCGCCCGCACGACAAGACCTATATCGTCACGATCGTCGGCAAACTCGTGGGGGTGCAGGTCGGCGAGACGCTCACGCTCGATGGCCGCTGGGTCGATCATACCTCGCACGGGCGGCAATTCGAGATCGAGCGCTGGAGCACGCAGCTGCCCGCCACGGTCGAGGGCATCCGGCGTTACCTGGGCAGCGGTCTGGTGCCCGGCATCGGCCCCGCCACCGCGCAACGGATCGTCGATACCTTTGGCACCGAAACGCTCGAGATCATCGAGCACCATCCCGAACGGCTGCGCGAAGTGAAGAAGCTTGGCCGCAACAAGATCGACGCGATCGTCAACGCCTGGCACGAGCAACGCCAGATCCGCACGATCATGACCTTCCTGCAAGAATTGCAACTCACACCCACGCTCGCAGTGCGAATCTGGCGACAGTACGGCCAGGAATCGTTGCGGATTGTGCGCGACGACCCGTACCGGCTGGCGGATGAGGTTCACGGTATCGGGTTTCTCACGGCAGACCAGATCGCGCGTGGCCTGGGCATCGCACCCGACGCGCCACAGCGGATCGCGGCCGGGTTGCGCTTTGCGCTCAGCCGCGCCACCGACGATGGCCATTGCTTTTTGCCGCGCGAAACACTGATCGACACCACGACCGAGTTGCTGGAAGCCGACCGCGCCCAGGTGGCTGCCACGCTCGGCGTCAGCATCCTCGCGCGCAGCGTGACGGCCGAGCACCTCGGCGGTATCGATGCGGTCTACCTGCCGCCCTTCGCGCAGGCCGAACGCGGGCTCGCCAGCCGCCTGATTTTACTTCAGCGTGCCGAATCGCCGATCGCCAGCTTCTTCGCGCAGGCCGATTGGTCGGCTGTCTTTGCCCATCTGGCTACCAAACGCGGTATGGATCTCAGCGAGCGTCAGCGCGAGGCAGTGCGTATGGCGCTCACCAGTAAGGCCAGCATCCTCACCGGTGGGCCGGGCACGGGCAAGACCACCTGCCTGCGCACCGCGATCATGGCGCTCCAGCAACGCAGAGTACGTTTTGCGCTCGCCGCCCCCACCGGCCGCGCCGCGCGCCGCCTCGCCGAGGCAACCGGCGCCCCGGCGCTCACCGTCCATCGGTTGCTCGAATATGCGCCGCACGGCGAGCAGACTTTCCAGCGCAACGAACTGCGGCCGCTCGATGCCGATGTTGTCATTATCGATGAGTGCGGCATGCTCGATGTCGTGCTGGCCTATCATCTCGTCAAGGCGCTACCACCACAGGCGCACCTGCTGCTGGTGGGCGATGCCGACCAGCTGCCGAGCGTCGGGCCGGGCCGCGTGCTGCGCGACCTGCTCGACAGCACGGCGCTGCCAAGCATCCACCTCGATGTCATCTTTCGCCAGAGCGCGGGCAGCGATATCGTGGCCAACGCGCATCGTATCAATCGTGGCGAAATCCCCGACTTTGCCAAGCACGCCGATCGCGAGCAGAGTTGCTTCTTCTTCGCACGACCCGAACCCGAAGCCTGCGCACAACTGGTCGTCGAACTTGTCACCGAGCGCATCCCGCGCCAGTTTGGCTTCGATCCGCAGCGCGATATTCAGGTCATCACCCCTACGCACCGCGGCCCGGCCGGCGTAGCCGCGCTCAATACCTTGCTGCAGGCCGCACTCAATCCCGAGGACGCGCGCAAACCCGAGCGGCGCGCCGGTGCGCAGGTCTTCCGGCTGGGCGACCGGGTGCTGCAACTGCGCAACAACTACGATCTGGATATTGCCAACGGCGACATCGGCGTCGTCGCGGGCATCGATGACGAGAGCTCGACGTTGTTGATCCAATTCGAGGGCGAACGTAATGTGCGCTACCCGTTCGATACGCTCGACGAACTGACGCTGGCGTACGCGATCTCGGTGCATAAATCGCAGGGTGGCGAGTACCCGTGCGTCGTCACACCGCTGCTGCTCCAACACGCGGCGCTCTTGCAGCGCAACCTGATCTATACCGCACTCACACGGGCAAAACACCTGGCCGTGCTGCTCGGCGATCGGCGCGCGCTGGCACAGGCCGTACGCAACGACCGTGTCACCGAACGCTACACCGGCCTCGCCGATCGGCTGCGCGGGTGATCGGGACGGGGGCTGACGGGGGACGGGGGCGATGGGGATGGACGGGGGCGATGGGGATGGACGGACGCAGCATGCTGCGTCCCTACGAATCGTTCCACCGCCCCCATCCCCCGTTTGCACGCCCCGCAGCCATCTGCTACACTGCGGCGCTGTTTGCAGAGCGGAGCACAGTGGAAAAACACGAATACAGCACGATGGCGGCCGTCGAGGCCACACACTGGTGGTACGGCGGCATGCGCGCGATCAGCGCCGCACTGCTCGACGCGGTCTACGCCGGGCGCACAGACTTGCGGATCCTCGATGCCGGCTGCGGCACGGGTGCCAATCTGCGCTTCCTGGCGCGCTACGGCACGGTATGTGGTCTCGACCTCATACCCGATGCGATCGCGTTTGCGGCCGCACACGATCCTGCGCGGCTGGCGCGCGCCAGTGTCTCTCAGCTCCCGTTTGCGGCTGGCAGCTTTGATCTGGTCACCTCGTTCGAGGTACTGTACCATCGTGGTGTGCCGGATGAGATCGCCGCCCTGCGCGAGGCGTACCGCGTCCTGCGGCCGGGCGGGCGGCTGCTGCTGCGGCTCCCCGCCTTCAGCTGGCTACGCGGCCACCACGACGATGCCGTCCACGGGCGGCGGCGCTACACCGCAGCCGAGGTACGCGCACTGCTCGGGGCGGCCGGGTTCGCCACCGAACGCATCAGCTATGCCAACACCTTGCTGTTGCCACTGGCACTGGCACAACGGCTGGCCGAACGTGGCACGACCTACGCTGCCGATACGAGCGATCTGACGCCGCCACATCCCGTGCTCAACGCCGCACTGCGCGTACCACTGGCGGTCGAAGCGACGCTGCTCGGCGCAGGCACAATGCTGCCGGTGGGCGTCTCGGTCATCGCGCGCGCGCGGCGGCCATTGTAAAAGAGGATTGCATGCTCCAATCGCTACTCGATCGGCTGGCCGCCCAACCCGCAATCTGGTCCTGGCTGCGGCGCTTTGTCGAAGATGGATTTGTGGCCGAGATTGAGGTCATCGCGCGCGAACTCGACCCGCAGCGCGATCCCGGCCAACGGCGCTTTATCGATTTTGGCTGTGGCACTGGCGATTTTGCGGGCAGCTTTCCACCCGCGAGCTATACTGGCTTTGACCTTGCGCGGCATTATGTCGCGCACGCCGGGCGCGTGCGGCAGGGTAGCTTTGCGGTGATGAGCGGTGATCGGCTTGGGTTCACACCCGCAAGCTTCGACGGTGGGCTGGTGCTTGGCGTGTTTCACCACCTGCCCGATACGATTGTGCGCGCGTCGACCGCCGAGTTGCACCGCGTCCTGCGGCCGGGCGCGCGGCTGCTGGTGATGGAAGATATTCCTTCGCCGCGCTTCTGGAATGTGCTCGGCCACCTGATGCACTGGCTCGACCGCGGCGACCATATCCGTAGCGATGACGACTACCGCGCGCTGTTCGCCCCACAGTTTGTGATCGAGCGCAGCTATACCGTCAAGAGCGGAATCTGCGACCTGGCCGTCTACGTGATGACGCGCGCCGACACACCGTGAGCCGCAGCACGCTACGTACGCTGCTGATCGCTGCTGGTGCGCTCGGTGCGCTTGGTGCGATCTACGTTGGCATCCAGGCGGCGACCGGTGGCGCGCTGACGCCCGCTGCGCTGCGCGATCTGGCGCGGGCGCTTGGCCCGTGGGGGCCGCCTGCACTGATTGCGGCGCTCGCCATCCTGCTGGTCTTCCCGGTATTCCCCGCCAGCGCGCTCCAGGTGGGTGCCGGACTCGCGTTTGGCCCGCTCGGCGGCTTTGCGTGTACCATGCTCGCCGATGCGATCGGCGCGGCGCTGGGCTATACGCTCGCGCGGGGGGCGGGCGGCGTCTGGCTGGCGGCCCGGCTGAGCGCCGAACAACGCGCCACGCTCGACCGGCTCAGCGCGCGGATCACCTGGCGCAGCATTGTGCTGCTGCGGCTGCTGCCCGGCCCGGCCTACCCGCTGGTATCGTTTGCGGCTGGCTATGCACGCGTGCCGTTTGCCACGTATATGATTGCCTCGCTGGCGGGCGTCGCACCATCGCTTGCGCTGCTGGCGTTTGCGGGCGATCTGGTGCTCAGCCAGCCGCTCGTGGCGCTGGCGATCGCGGTGGCGTTTGCCGCCGCGCTGGCGGTGGCCGGGCGGGTCGTGAGGCCGTAGCTCACTCACTGTGGTATCATGATGGCATATACAAATCTGCGGCAGGAGACGACTGATGACGATTGACACCGCAATTGAACCCATGCGGCTGGTGACAGCGAAAGGTGTGGAAATCGATCTCGATCCGCTCAATGGGCTCTGGACTGAGGCGCAATATCTGGCGCTGAGCGACCACGCGCGCACACTCGTCGAATATACCGATGGTGATATGGAAATTCTCGAGATGCCGACGCCATATCATCAACGAATCGTCCTGTTTTTGTATCGTCTGTTATTCAATCTGCTCGACGCGCAGGGTGCCGAT
>JAYUYF010000507.1:0-8958 GCA_043752605.1 Roseiflexaceae bacterium | reverse complement strand
GCAGCATACTGCGTCCCTTCAGATGTTAATCTCCGCCACCGGCTGGGGCATCTTGCGCACCAGATGCAGCGATGCGCTGGCGGGTTATCACCGCCGCTACCCACTGCGCGCCACGATGCCGCGCGAAGAGCTCCGGGCGCGCGTCAAACTGGATGCGCGCGCATTGGAGGCCGTGCTCACAGCGGTTGCTGCCGATGGTATGGTTGTTGCGGGAACCACGGGTGTGCGGCTCGCAACGTTCACCCCTGCGCCAGATGCCACACAACAACTCGCGGTCACCGCGTTTCTGCGCGCGTGTGCCGCAACACCCTACGCACCGCCCGCGTCTGATTTGGACGCCGAGTTGCTCGCGTGGCTGGTCGAACGCGGCGATCTGGTTCGCACCACCGATGTCTTTTTTCCTGCCGCAGCGTACGCCGAGATGCTTGGTTGGGTGCAGCAGCAACTCGTCGCATCCGAAGGCCTGACCGTCGCGCACTTCCGCGACCGTTTTGGTACCAGCCGCAAATATGCGCTGGCGCTACTCGAACATCTCGACGAACGCCGCATCACCCGCCGCGTGGGTGATGCGCGTATGCATTACTGAAAGGAACTCTTATGCCAACGCGACCAACAAACGATATTCGGCGCCTGGGTGCGATATTTGCGGTGAGCATGCTCGGCGCAATTGGCGCACGCGTGGCGCTCAACCGCGCGGCCGCAAAGCACAACAGCGAACAACTGCTCAACTGGGAGCAGGCGCGCCGAATTGCGGTCTCGCTCGCAGACAACCAGCCCGTGCGTGACCGAGCGCATCACGAGGCGCAGTATGCCGCGATGGTCGCGCGCAGCGAGCCATTGCTCGCCGAATTCATGGGCGCATCACTCCCCGAGCCGATCAGCCGCATTCTGGTTGTCGATCGCGCCGGCTGGCTTGATGCAAATATCACCAGCTTCGGGCGGCTGTTCCAGCCGATCGAAAATCTGTATGCGCGTGCGCGCAGCCAGACACCACTCTCACCCGTGGCAGCGTACCTCAACAGTCAGTTCGCCGCCGCACAACTCGGCGGGCTACTCGGTGTTATGGCGCGGCGCGTGCTCGGCCAGTACGATCTGAGCCTGTTCTCGCCCGACCCACAGCAGCGTGGTGCGCTCTATTTTGTCGAACCAAATATCGAGCGTATCGTCCAGACACTCGGCGTCGATGGTGAGCAGTTTCGCCTCTGGATCACAATTCACGAGACGACACACGTCTTTCAATTTGAGGCTTTTCCGTGGATCCGGCCCTATTTTCACGAATTGACCCAGCAGTTGATCGAAGGCATGGTCGATCAGAGCGGCCAGATTGGCGAGGGCATCCAGCGATTGTTTGAGAAGCTGATCAACCGCGAGCCGCTCGATGGCGGCTGGATGCAGGTATTGCTCAACCCCGAGCAGCGTGCGCTGTTTGATCGCATGCAGGCGCTGATGTCGGTCGTCGAGGGCTATTCAAACTTTACGATGAACGCGATCGGCGCGCAGTTGCTGCCCAATTTTGCCCAGATCGAGCAAAAGCTCAATGACCGACGGCTCAATCGACCGTTGTTTGAAGTGCTTTTCAATCGCATTACCGGCATGGATCTCAAGCTCGCGCAGTATCAGCAGGGCGAGGCGTTTGTAAAAGCAGTCGTCGCCGCGCGTGATCGCGATTTCGCCAACCGCGTTTGGGCGCGCGCCGACAATCTGCCGACCATTCAGGAAATCCGCGAGCCGCTGCGCTGGGTGGCGCGCATGGAGCAGGATCACCGATGAGCCAGGTTCCGCCCGCGTACAACGATATGATCGCACCGATGCGCGCCGACCACGCGCGCATCCTCGCCACCCTCGCCGATCACGACATCGCGCTGCCACCTGCAACCGATCTGGCCGGGCGCGCCCACGCCACCGGCAGCGGCGCGGCGCGCGCCTACCCGATGCAGGGTATCCTCAAGTACCACGGCATGACCGACTGGCAACAACGGATCGCGTACCTGCCGAGTATTTCGGTCACCAATGACGCCGGTCACACGCTGACGCTGGTGGAATTCGACCGTGCGCTCGCCGCCGATGAAGCGTTTATTGGTGGCCAGCGCGCGCACGGCCGCGAACACGACCGTGTGGTGCAAAGCCTCGATGCCGTGCGTGCGCTGGCGGGTGTGACAACACGCGCACGGGTCATCTCGCGCAACGTCGTGCGCGCCAGCACCACAGGCAAAGGACTCGGCAGCAGCGCTTCGGCCTCGGCTGCACTCGCGCTCGCCGCAGTCGAGGCCTTGTTTGGCAGCACCGGCAGCCAGGATCTGCGGCTGGTAAGCACGCTGGCGCGCCTCTTGGCCGGCTCGGGCTGCCGCAGCGCCGTGGGCGGCATCGGGCTCTGGCTCAGCTACCCGGGTATCGCGGCCCACGAGAGCTATGCGCTGCGGATCGATCCGCCCGGCGCGCTTGATGATCTGCGGCTGGTGACCGTGCCGATCGACGCGCGGATCGGGCTTAAGACCGAAGAAGCCCACCGCGATGCGCCCGCCAGCACACTGTTTCGTAGCTGGATGCAGAGCCGCGCAGATGAGATTATGCTATGCATCGCCGCCGCCCGCAGTGGTGACTGGCAGACGCTCGGGCGCTGGGCCGAGATCGATAGCATGCGCCTGCACGGTATCACCATGTCGGGCGGCGATGCCTACAAAATCTACGGTTGGGAGCCCGAAAATATCACCCTGTTTCGCCTGTGCAACACGTTGCGCGCCGAAGGCGTGCCGGTCTACTGCTCGACAGACACCGGACCAACGGCGGTGTTTCTGGTGGGGACGGCTCACGAGGAGCAACTGGTGGAGCGGATCGCCGCACTGGATCTGGGCGTCGAGATCATTCGTGGTCGCCTGGGCGGCCCGGCCACGGTGGTGGATGTCGCCGCGGCGCGCAGGGCGTTGTAGGGGCAAAGCATTGGGGTTCGACCTTGGCCGAACCCCAATGCCCCGCGCGCCAGCGCCCCGCGCGCCTACGGCGCGACCACGGCCGTCAGCACGCCACCGCTACCCGCGACGTTGATCGTCGTCAGACCATCGACGCTGACCCGCACTGCCTCGACGCGCACTGGCGTCGTATCTGCGATCTCGACGGTGTAGGTTCCCGCCGCGAGGTTGACCTCGCCGCCGAGCGAGCCGCGCGCCACTTCGGTGCCCGCTGCATCGCGCACGACAAACGGTGGTGCAATGGCACGCAACAGCGCGCTGGCGAGCTGTGTCGCGTCGGTCGCATCAAAATAGGCACCACCACCATTCGTCGCGGTATTCTTGAGCAGCGCCTGCCACTGCAGCTCACCCACATCAAAACCGACCACATTGACACGCAAGCCGGGGTAGCTCTCGCGTAGTGTCCTGGCGACACCGGCGGGATCACCGCCGCAGGTCTCGTCACCATCACTGACCAGCAACAACAGCGTATCGCCCTCGCGCTGCGCCAGCCGCTCACCGATCTCTTGCAGCGTGCGGCCAATTGGCGAACGGCTGAGATTGATCGGCCGAATTGCGTTGATTTGCGCGATCAACGTGGTACGATCGAGCGGGCCAAGCGGCTGCACTAGCTCGGTATCGCTACAATCGTCGGGACGATTACGCCCGTAGGTGCGCAGCGCGACTTGCGCATTCTCTGGCAGATTGCCCACCAGCACCGCCAGCGACTCGTGGGCGATGTCGATCTTGCGTCGACCGCCAACTGAGGCCAGCATGCTCCCCGATGCATCGAGCACGATTTCGACATTTTGTGCGGTGCGTACCGGAAGCTCGGCACCATCAGCGACGGCAACGCGCAGTGTGCCCGTCTGCGTACCAGTAGCCCTGACTGCCACCGTTGGTACCGCGATGACCGTCGCATCCGCAACGGCGCCGGGTGCAGTCGTCGCTGCGGTCGGCACCACCGCCACAGCAGCCCCCTCGCGCAGGAAGAAGGCCCAGTAGAGACCACCGATCCCACAGGCGAGCACGCCGATCAGCAGTGGGATGAGCAGCACGCCGGTGGGAATTTTGTGCCGTGCGGGCGGTGGGCGCACCGGTCCTTCGGAGAACGCCGCAACTGAGCGGCTCATGTCGAGCTTGAGTTGCGCATCTGCAAGAAAATTGTCGGCTTCGGGGTATGCCGAACTGATCTGGCGTAGCGATGAAAACGCGGTCACTGCATCTTCCCAGCGGCCCGCCTGCATCGCAGCCAGCCCTTCGTTGAAGAGCGCCTCAGTTTGCGGCGTACGACGAGCGCTCATGATAACTCCTGCTGCTCAGCATACTGGCACAACTAACGGCTGCTCGTCACCGCATTGCCAAAAATCTGCGGCGGCAGCGAGATATTCTGCTGCTGGAGCTTTTCCAGGAAGCGCGGTCGCAGACCGGTCGGCATGATTTTGCCCGCAATTTTGCCATCGCGCATGCCTTGATGCTGGAACAAAAACAGCTCCGACATCGAGATGACATCGTTTTCCATGCCGGTAATTTCGCTCACATAGGTAATTCGACGTGAACCATCCTGCATACGCTCGAGTTGAACGATCACATGCACCGCCGATGCAATTTGCTCGCGAATAGCGCGCAACGGCAGATCCATACCCGCCATCATCACCATCGTCTCAATACGGCGCAGCGCATCGCGCGGGGTATTGGCGTGTAGGGTGGTCAGCGATCCATCGTGGCCAGTATTCATTGCCTGCAGCATGTCGAGCGTCTCACCCGCACGACACTCGCCAATCACAATCCGATCCGGGCGCATACGCAGGCAGTTGATCACCAAATCACGCATACTCACCTCGCCCTTGCCTTCAATGTTCGACGGGCGCGACTCGAGCGTGACCACGTGGCGCTGTTGCAGCTGCAATTCGGCAGCATTCTCGACCGTGATAATCCGGTCGCTGTCTGGAATAAACGATGACAGCACGTTGAGCATGGTCGTCTTGCCCGTACCCGTGCCGCCCGACACAATAATATTCATATGACCGAGCACACAGGCGCGCAGGAATTCCATCAACTCGGCCGATGCACTGCCGCGATTGACCAGATCCATCGCCTTCAGCGGCACACGCGAAAACTTACGAATCGTCAGTGTGCTGCCATTCAGGCACAGCGGCGGAATGATCGCATTGACGCGGCTACCGTCCGGCAGGCGCGCATCGACCATCGGGTTCGACTCATCGCAGCGGCGGCCGAGCGGCGAGATAATGCGATCAATAATCCGGCGTACGTGGTCTTCATCGTTAAAACGTAGATTGGTCTCGGTGAGCCGACCGGCGCGCTCAACATAAATCTGATTTGGCCCATTGACCATGATTTCCGAAATCGACTCATCTGCGAGCAACTCTTCGAGCGGCCCAAGACCCAGCAACTCTGATTGCGCCAGGCGCGTCAGGCGCGCGCGCTCGCGATCGGGGACAATTCGGCCGCTCTTCTCGATCTGCTCAGCGATCAGCATACTGATCCGTTTGGCAAAAAATTCGGGGTCTTGCCGCCCGGCCATCGTATCGCTCTCGGAGAGCAACCGGTTCTGTACCTGCTCGATCAACTCGCGATCCTCGCGCGAGATGATCGTCGTTGCACCGATATTGAGCGGTGGCGCTGCCGGTACCGGAACCACCGGCGCAGGTGCGACGGGCGTCGCGTGCGCGGGCTCATGTGCGTGCGGCATCGGATCTGGGCGCACATCCTCAGCAAAAGCGTCGGTAGAGCTGGTTTCGCGGCCAGTTTTGGTAAATCGAAGACGTGGCATATCGAAACGATCTCCTACTCGCAGTTACACGCTGGACGATGAGCAAACGGGCGAGCGGGCTTCAAGGCTGGCCGCGCAGCATACGCAGTAGGCCACGCTTCTGTTGTGGCTGGGCGCTCGGTTTGTCGGCGTTGCGGGCGGCCTGATCCTGCATCAGCATCAGGGTCGTCGCTGAGTCACCCGAGATATAGACCGCCAGATTGACCAGGCTCTGGCCAACCCAACTCTTCGGGTTTGCGATCACCACCGGTACGCCACGATTGACGCTCTGCGTGATAAAATGCCCCTCACTGGGCACACTGGCAATAACCGGATGGCGCAGGTGTTTCTGTACATCCTGGAGCGAAATGCCATCAACGCTCGGGAAACGATTGAGCACCAGTGTTGTCCGCCCCGTAATGCTATTTTCGCGCTGGGTATACTCGAGGAACGCGCGCGCGTTCTTTAGCGCGGGCACTTCGGGTGTCATGACAATAATCAACTCGTCTGCACTGC
Organism: Roseiflexaceae bacterium; assembly: GCA_043752605.1. Lineage (GTDB taxonomy): Bacteria > Chloroflexota > Chloroflexia > Chloroflexales > Roseiflexaceae > JAYUYF01. Next base: position 2,724 of record JAYUYF010000507.1, on the reverse strand, counting down.
GGATCAACTCTTCGGCGATCTCATCGATAAACGACCAGGTATCGCAGATCACATAGGCATAGCGCGCGCGCATGGCATCGATGATCGATGCCACGTGGCCGGCCGTCACATCACCCGCGATTTCGGGTGAGTCTGGGCCAAGCAATACATGCACGCCAGACGCAGCGTGCTCTTGCATCACGCGCGCAAATACCGATTCATCGAGTTCGTTGGTGAGCGGCAGCAAATCGGCGAGGGTGTGTTTTGAGTAAACATTCAGATGAACGCCGACATCGCCAAACTGCAGGTCAAAATCGGCAATCGCGACGCTCGCACCACTAATCTGCCGCAGCGCCACCGCCAGATTCACGCCGATTGTCGTCGTGCCGACACCACCCTTGGGTGCAACCATGACCACCAGCTTGCCACGCGTGGACTTTACCCCAACCTCGCCCGTATGAGTACGGCGCTCGAACTCTGCACTCAGCGTATCACGGATACTCTTCATCAAGTCTTCGTGAACGATAGGCTTTGCGATGACATCACGTGCGCCAACCGATACCAGCCGCCGCAGCACCTGCATCGATGACTGCGTGGCCGTGGCGAGGCAGACCGTTGATGGTGAGCCGATGAAGATTTGCTTAATCGTCGCTTCGGTCTGCTCGAGGTCACGATCGACGAGCACAATATCCGGGCGCGTCTTCTGAACGATTCCAATCCCTGCCGCAAGACTGCCGACCCGCTCAACGTGCTCAATTTCTGGCTCGTGCGCCAGCCGATTTATCCACTCTTGATCGATCTGATCGGGCGATGTGATGACGACGATCCGCACAGGTCGAGTTATCTTCATGGAGCATCACTCCTAGACACCAGGTTCCTGTAACGCAGTGTCAGATCCTCTACATTGTACTCTTTTTTGACAACTCACCGCAATGCGATTTGTTGCAGGCTGATGTCATTCTTGACGCATTGCCATCGATGCTCGTGGTGCTTACGTGATAGACAACAAGCGGAATAGTATGCGCCAGCACTTACGACCAGCAATCGTAAGGGCGAACATACACAGTATACGGTGTGCGTGTTACCCGTACCATACCCAAAATTGTGGCACGCCAGGATCAGTGCTGATCGTTATTCTATCCGCTGCCAGCGCGCAATATTCCACGTCAGCGGGGCGAGGGAGTCCGGGCGCAGGCCATCGACCTCTGCGCCTGCGGCAATAATTGTGAGGCGTTGGAAGAGCGGCAGAGCGGGCAACTCCTGGGTCCACAATTGTTGTTGGAGGGCATATGCCGCGCGGCGTTCCTCAGGAGAACGTACCGTCTCAGCAGTTCGAATTGCGCGATCAGCATCACGGAAGCACCAACCCGAGAAGTTATCGCCGCGCCAGTTATTCTCTGCTACGGGAATCGCAGCGCAGCTCCAGAGCCGCAGGCCACCTGGCTCGGCTGCGGCATCCCAGCCAAAGAGTGCCAACGAAAACTGCCGTTGGTAGAGCGGGCCATCGGCGGCGAAGAATGCATCAACTGGCAGCTCATTGACAATAATCTCGATGCCAACCGCGCGCATGTCGTTGCGAAACTGGTCGGCGATCGCCCGCCGCACGGCGCTGCCATCGGGCATAATCAGATCCAGCGTGAGTGTAACACCCGCAGTAGAGGCGCGCACCGTTGTATCTGGCGGTAGCAGATATTCAGCCTCATCGAGGAGCTGACGCGCCTGCGCCTGATCGTACGGGTAACGTGTAATCTGATCAGCGGGAGCAATTTCGTCTTGAAATGGCAAGACCCAGCTATCGAGCACCGCCACACGCCCGGCGAAGAGCGTGCGCGCCATACCGCTGCGATCGGTACCAAGCGCGATCGCGCGCCGCACCCGAATATCCTGTAGCGCCTCCACATCAAGATTAAAATCGATATGCTCCCAGAGCGAGCTCGGAACATCAAAGAGTTGCACACCTTCGCGCGCGTCGCGATCGAGCGCGGCGATCAGATCAGTATTGACTCGCGTAAACAGCGCAACGTCGAGTGTGCCGTTGAGCAGATTGGCACGCATCCGTTCGGGGGTATCAAAACGGCGCAACTGGAGCCGTGACGGCCCGGGCGGCGTGGTGGCGGCGTGTGGATTACGCACGACGTAAATTTCGTCTGCGCTGCGTCGATCAAAAACAAAGACCCCATAACCGACTGGCGCACGCGCAAAGCTGCTCGTCGCGATCGTGGCGGGGGGTATATCGCGTAGCACGTGGCGTGGCAATGGCGCCCAGTAGCTCAAAAACGGCGTCGGGCCCGTAAAATCGGGGATCAACACTGCGCGCGTGGTGTAGTCATCGACACGCTCGTAGCTTGCGATCTGTGCCAGTAATTCGCGGGTTTGTGGATCTGCGGCGCTGCGCGCCACATCATAAGCAAACAACGAATCATCGGCCGTGACCGGCACACCATCGGCCCAGCGTAGCTCCGGATTCCAGTGAAACGTCACCGCGAGTTGCTCGACCTGAGTAATAATCATCGTCACGGTGGTTGTCACCGCGCCGGTCGGGTCGAGGTAGACCGTCGCCGGGCGCGCCTCAATATCGCCATTGGCAAACGATGGCACACGCGTCAGGACGCCGGTCGTCGTATATGTGCCGCCATAGGCCACCAGTGGTGCGGGGAAGAGCAACTCGCGCACCGGATCAGTGCCCTGGTCGGTCGCGAGTGCAGGAAGCACATATTCGGGGAGCTCGCTGAGACCGATCGTCCA
>JAYUYF010000506.1:0-8974 GCA_043752605.1 Roseiflexaceae bacterium | reverse complement strand
TCGCCAACGCGGTCAGTGCGGCGGGTGGCAGCGTGCTCCTGACGACGGATACACCGATCGGCCCGCTGGTGCGCGCGCAGATCGCCGCCACTGCGATCGCCCAGATCGCCGCGATCGACGGGGTGGCCTGAGTCGAGCCGTTTCACGAGGTGCGGCTCACCGATATCGAGGCGCGCACCATTTTGAATGTCGGTACCCTCTGGCAGCAGAGCAACCTGTTTGGCACCGACCAGATCGTGGCGATCTCGGATTCGGGGCTGAGCGTGCAAGGTCAGCTCAGCGCCGATTTTGGGACGCGCCTGGTACGCGCCTACGCGCCGAGCGAGATGCTGCCCGAGCGGGCGGAATGCCGCGCGAAGACCAACTGGACCGACCTGAACGGCCACGGCACCCACGTGGCGGGTTCGGTGCTCGGCAGTGGGGCTGCGTCGGGCGGCAACGCGGCAACGCGCCAGTATGCGACCTCGAACGCCGGCGTTGCACCCGAAGTGCGCATGGTCTTCATGGCGATGAATACCGATGGCCAGGGCGCGATCCAATGCATCCCGCCAAATGGCAACTACATCGCCTATGGCTACGAAAATGGGGCGCGGATCTCCACCAACAGCTGGGGGTCGAATGCAGCGGGTGCCTACACCTACAACGCCAGCGTGATCGACGACTATATCTGGCGCAACCGTGATTACCTGGTGCTGTTTGCGGCGGGCAACGAAGGGCCGGGTGCTGACACGATCGGTTCGCCCGGATCGGCCAAGAACATCATCTCGGTCGGCGCATCCGAAAACAACCGGCCTGACTTTGGCGCGCAGGGCGATGGCAGCAATAGCTCGGATAACCCCGATGAGATTGCCTACTTCTCGAGCCGCGGTCCAACCGATGATGGCCGGGTCAAGCCCGATATCGTTGCGCCAGGTACAAACATTCTCTCGGTTCTGGGTGCCCAGGCAGGCGGGTTAGAACCGTGGTCGCCCGGCCAGCCGTATGCGCTTTCGAGCGGCACGTCGATGGCTACGCCGCTCGCTGCGGGTTCGGCGGCGCTGCTCCGCCAGTGGCTGATGACCGAGCGCAACGTCTCGGCACCTTCGGCGGCACTCCTCAAGGCGCTGCTCATCCACGGTGCGTTTCGCTTGCCTGGCAGCACGACGCCGAATATGGTGAGTGGCTACGGGCGCATCGATCTGAAGAACACGCTCAGCGCCCGTTATGCGATCTTCGAAGACAATCAGCAGGGTCTACAGAACGGCAACACGCTGAGCCTGGAACTGCAGGTGGCAGGGAGCACGCCCAAGGGCACGCTCTACAGTGTGGCGGAGACGGCCAGCGCTGCAGACCTTGCGACGATCCGGCTCGGCAGCGTACCCACACCTGTCGATCCGCCGATCGACGCGACCGGGGTCTTCACCAGCGAGCCGGTGGTTGGCTACGATCTGCCCTACACTCTGCCGCGCATCGCCGAAGATGGCACCGACCGGGCGAGTCGTACGCCGAGCCAGAGGCGAGTTCTGCCGACTGGCATTGCCACCCGGTCATTGATCACCACGCCGCCGACACCAGCCGTCCAGGATTTCCAGCAGCAGATGGTCGGCGGTGGCGATTTCGAAGATCCAGCTTGGAGCCAGACCTGGCAGCAGATCTGGATCGGCGAAGGGCTCCCGGTACGCACCGATGGCAGCAATGGCGGAATCGTACTTGCTGGTCAGGCGTCGGTCTGGCTCGGCGGCACCGCGAGCAACGACCTGATCGCCTACCCGGTGAGCTTCCCCGAACAGATCGATAGCGTGTTTCCGAGCAGCCTGAGCTTCTTGCTGCAGCAGATCAATCGCGACCCGCGCTACGACCGGTTCTGCGTGGCGATCACCGATGCCGCCGGTCAGGTGATCGGCGTGGGGGACGACGCGCTGATTGACTGCGGCGACGATCTGCCCGCTGGCCCGCTGCAATTCTCGATCGCGTTCACTGCGGCCAGTAAACAGCTGCTCGCCGGTGAGTCGGGCTACCTGATGCTCTATACCGAGGGCGATGGCGAGCTGCCGCACATGTCGACGTTCGTCGACAACGTCGCATTGGTTGTCGATTTCCCGCCGGTCACGGTGAGCGCCGCCCCGAGCCAGGGGCCGCCCGGCACCCGCTTCCTGATCAAAGGTACTAATAATGTGCCCTACGGCCAGGTCGATGTGTGTGCCGCGACGAGCTGCGGCGTGGCGGCCAACACGCTCACGGCGGTATACGCCGATGCGCGCGGCGACGTGCTGGCCTACGTGACGGCAAGCACCAGCGCGACGCCTGGCGTACGCACGATCCAGACACGCAACGTGGCCGGGCGCACCGCGCAAACGCAGATCACGATCGGCAGCAATGCCGAAACGACGCTCAGCATCGCGCCGCCGAGTGGCCCCGCAGGTACCGCGTTCCGGGTGCAGGGCGGCGGCTATCTGCCGAATGCCAGCATCGCAATCACGATCGATGGCAGCGCGATCGGCACCGCTGGCAGCAATGCGCAGGGTGCGCTCGATTTTACGCTGACGACGGACTCGAACACGGCTCCTGGCACCTACGCGGTACGTGCCAGCGATTCTGCCGGGCGCACCGCGACGGCCAACTTCGTGGTGACGAGCAACGCGCCCGATGCGCCGACGCTGAGCGTCAGCCCGGCTGATGGTCCACCCGGCACGCAGTTCCGCTTCGCTGGCAGCGGCTTTGCCCCGGGGTCGGTCAGCTTCACGCTTGATGGCCAGGCGATCGGCGAGATCAGTGTCGATGCCAGCGGTCGGTTTTCGATCGCGTTGACCACCGAACGGACGATTGCGCCATGCAGCTATACGTTGACAGCCGCCCAGGGTGAACGACAGGCGTCGGCGCGCTTTACGATCACCGATGGCGGTGGTGGGGGTGGTGGCGCGCCAAGCGGCAATGGTCTGTATGTCACCCTGGTCTGGACCGATCCGCCCGGCCAGCCATCGGCGGCAGCCGCGCTGGTAAATAACCTCGACCTGACCGTGACCGGGCCCGGTGGGGTGCGCTATGGCAATGGTGGCACGAGTGCCGACACGATCAACAACGTCGAGACGGTGCAGATCGAGCGCCCCGAGCCGGGTACCTACACGATCACCGTGCGGGCTACACGCGTCAGCGGCACCTTTGGCGCGCAACCCTTCGCGCTGCTGGCAACCACCGCGCAGACCTATGGCGCAAACCCGGCCGAGACCGAGATTAAGCAACGACGGATCTTCGTGCCGCTGATCGGGCGCTGATACCAGGCGGGCGGGTCGCGATCCATCGCGAGATGAGTCACGATCCGCCCCACAACCAGCCACCCTTCCGAGATGACTATAGCAATTCTCAGATAGCTTGCACCGTGCGAACGATTACGATCCCCCGCGCCCGTACTGTTCGCAGCATACTCCCGCTGCTCCACGTTGGAAAAGGGGTCGGTCAGTAAAGGCGCAAGGTGTCAGGCGGTGAGGTCAGGGGTTACCTCGCTGCCACCTGCTCGCGTACGAGCGGCCCGGCGTGGGTCAGCGTCGCGCGCAGCGCGGCCTGCAATATCACCTCGGCCTGTCCACCATCGCCAGCGGCGTAGGCCGCCAGCAGCTGGCGGTGCGCGGCAAACGATTCGTCGATCCGCGCTGCGCGCGTATACGCCAGATGGATGTAACGCTCGGAATGTTCGCGCAGGTACACGACCTGGGTCAGCAACCGCGCACGGCCGGTGTACTCGTAGCTGCGTAGCCGAAATTGCCACTCCTCGTGCAGGTAGGTTGCGAGTGGTATGCTGTGCATCTGCGCTTCGAGCCCATCGAGCCGCGCGCGCAGTTCGCTGAGCTGCGGTGGGCGTACGAGCTGCGCGGTGAGCCGCGCTGCCAGACCCTCGATACCGCTGCGCAGCGCATAGATCTCTTCGAACTCCTCGATCGTCAGCGATGTGACGCGCGCGCCGTGGTTGGGCACCAGGTGTACCAGGCCTTCCTGGCTCAGCGTGCGCAACGCCTCGCGCACCGGCGTGCGGCTGGTCTGAAACTGACGCGCAAGGTCTTGCTGGCGCAACCAGGCACCGGGCGGCAACTCGTTGTACAGGATCATGCGCCGCAACGTCTGGTAAATGTCGTCTGGTCCCGTCCGCTCATCGAGCAGGTCGACGAGTGTAGCGCTCGCCACCGGCACGATCGCTTTTGGCCAGCGGCGTCCACGCCCGCTCGGTTCGCTATCCTCGATCATTATCCTGCCTCTGCCCGCTGTTCTCAATGCTCCGTTCTGGTTGGCGCTATGATACGCGAGACCCATCCGTCAGTGCAACAACCAGTCCCGGTGCGGCTAGCTGGATCGGCCCGGCGAAGACCGCCGCCGCGTGTGCGATACACGCCTCACGCGTCTGTGGTTCGGCCAGATGCGTCAGCACCAGCTGCGCTGCGCCGCTGTCGCGCGCCAGTTCTCCCGCCTGGCTGGCCGTCAGATGGCCGTGGCCCGCCAGATCGTGCGCCGCAGCCTCGGTATAGGTCGCCTCGGCGAGCAGCACACGCGCGCCTCCGGCAAACGCGACCAGCGCGGGAAACAGCGCGCTATCGGCAGTAAACACCAGCCCGGCGCGTGGGCAGCGCAGTGCCAGTGTTGGCACCGGGTGGCGCGTCGCCAGTGTGCCAAAATCCACCCCGGCTGCGCAAAATGTGCTCCCCGGCACGACGACGGTGAACCTGAACGCATCACGCAGCGGTGCTGCGAGCGCTGGCAGGCTCGGGATGCCAAACAGCGCGTCGAACCCGTCCAGGATGCCCTGCAGATCAGGTGGGCCATACAGCGGTAGCGGCGCGCGCACCTGTGGAAATCGCCGTTGATACGCCAGCGCCAGCAGATCGGCGCAGTGGTCGGCGTGCCGGTGGGTAATGATCACCGCGTCGATCGTGTCGAGCAACCCGCGGCGCGCCAGCTCGAATGCGATACCCGGGCCACAATCGATCACTATCCGCACGCCGCCGATCTGCAACAGATAGCCAGAGGCCGCGCCGTACGCAGTGGGCGCGCCGGGCTGGCACCCCAGTACCAGGAGTTGGTCGCGGCTCATGCGACCACCGCGATCCGCACATCCGGGCGTACTGCCAGCCGTACCGGTGCGCCTGCCGCCAGCGTCGTGGCGCTGTGAAACGCGACGGCTGGCCCTTCCACCAGTTGCGCACGGACGAGATAGTATGCGCCTGCAAATGCGCTACCTGTCACTACTGCTGATGCACCAGCGGCGTGCTGCTGCACATCTTCCGCGCGTAGCACGGCCTGCACGATAGCGGTGGGTGGCGGCATCGCTGCGAGTGCCGTCATGCCGGGCGCAAGTTCGATCCGGGCATCGTCGAGCCGACGCGCGTCGATGATCGTGGCATCGCTGATAAACTGTGCCACAAACGCGCTGGCTGGCTGCTGCCAGAGCTGTTCGGGCGTGCCAATCTGCGCCACCACACCGCCGCGCAACACCACAATCCGGTCGGCGATACTGAGCGCCTCGCGCTGATCGTGCGTCACAAACAGCGTCGTGATGCCGCTAGTGCGCAACAATTCCACCAGCTTGCCACGTAATTCGGCGCGCAGCTGCGGGTCGAGCGCGGCGAGCGGTTCGTCGAGCAACAACACGCGCGGCGCGATCGCCAGCGCGCGCGCGATCGCCACCCGTTGGCGCTGGCCGCCCGAGAGATCGCTGATCGCCCGCGCGCCCAGCTCGCTGATCTGGCACAATTCGAGCAACTCGCGCACCCGTCGCGCGCGCGCCGCAGCTGCCATCCGCTGCATGCGCATGCCAAACGCGATGTTGCCCGCCACGCTCAGATGCTCGAATAACGCATAACTCTGCGGTACCCAGCCGACGCGGCGGCGCTCGGGTGGCACGTCATCGATCGCGCTGCCGTCAAAGCAAATCGTGCCCTGCTCGGCGTGCAGCAACCCGGCAATCAGGCGCAGCAGCGTCGATTTGCCACAACCCGATGGCCCGACCACTACCACGAGTTCCCCCGGCGCGATCTCCAGGTCGATCGCTCGCAACGCGGGCTGCTGGTGCGCCGGGTAAGTGAAGGTGACCGCCGCGCAGCTGATCGCGGCCGATTGCGGTGTATTCACGCCTGTCCTGTCCTTGCCCCGCCCAGCCGCTCGATCGCGATCGCAGCGGGGATGATAAACACGAGAAACCAGACTGTCGTCGCGGCTGCGACCTCGATCCGCCCGGTGATGTAGGCGGCGTACAGGTCGACGGGCAATGTCTTCGCGGTTGGCGAAAACAAAAAGAATGAGACATTGAATTCGCCGAGCGAGAGCGTCAGCACCAGCACCGCCGCCGCCAACAATGCGCCGCGCACGCCGGGCAATACTACAAAACAGAGCCGCCGTAATGCCCCCGCGCCGAGCGTCGCCGCCACCAGTTCGCGCTCGCGCAAATCGGCGCGCGCGAGCGCCGGCGTCAGTGCGCCGATCAGAAATGGCAGCGTGTAGATGATGTGTGCGCCCACCAGCAGCCAGCCGCCCGCGCGCCAGGTCGGGTACGCGAGCGTGAGCGCCAGCGCCAGCGCGATGCCCGGCACCGCCAGCGGCAAGACACCCAGTGTGCGTAGCAGCTCCTGCCCGCGGAAACGTCCGCGCGCCAGTAGCCACGCGGCGGGTATGCCAATAGCCAGGTCGATCACCAGCACGACGAGCGCCAGCCGCAGGCTATTGCCCGCCACCGGGCTCACGGTACGCCAGCCCTCGGCCAGCCAGCGCAGGGTGAAACCCTGGCCCCACGGCCCCTGCTGCCAGACCGCAGACGTCGCGACGATCAGCAGTAGCGGCAACGGCGTGAGGCATACCAGCGCGGTGATGATCGCAAACACACGGCCAATCCGCGCGATCGGGTCGGCGGCGGGTGCGCGGCTCACGAGTCATCACGCGCGGTGGTTCGCGGCAGCGCCAGCCGATTAGCCGCCACCAGCAACAGCGTCGTGCCGAGCGCCAGCAGCACGCTGAGCGCGGCGGCGCGGCCGGGTTCAAAGCGCTCGGTGAAGGCGGCCGCGATCTCAAGCGGCAGCACGCGGTAGCCGCGGCTGAGCGTGGCGGCCGTACCAAACGCGCCGAGCGCCGTCGCCATGCTCAGCGCCGCCGCGCTCAGGATCGCCGGGCGCAGTGTCGGCAGCACGACGTGCAGGTACACGCGCCAGGCCGCCGCGCCCAGTGTCCGCGCCACCGCCAGCGTCTCGGGTGCGATTCCAGCCACCGCGCCACGCACCACCAGCACGACGCGCGGGATTTGGAAGTAGACATACCCCAGCAACAGACCGCCAAAGCTGTAGGCGATGTTGAGCTGTCGCTCGCCCGTCAATATCTCGAAGAGTTGCGGCACGACGCCCGCGTTGCCAAAATACAGGATCACAAAAAAGCCGATCACGATCCCTGGCAAACTGAGCGGAATACTCAGCAGCACCGCCAGCACGCGCCGATCACGGCTGTCGCCCAGTTCGATATACACCGCCGCCGGAATACAGATCACCAGCGCCAGCGTCGTCGAGACCAGCGCCAGCAGTAGCGTATTGAACAACGCACGCCAGTAGCGCGGCGTCGTGATCACCGCCAGATATTCGCCCGCACCAAAACCAGTGTCGCCACTCAGGCTGCGCAGCGCGAGTACGCCGAGCGGCCAGAGCAACAATGCTGCCAGCAGCAGGATAAAGGGCAACGCTGCAAACGCGCGCGTCGCCCTGTGTCCATTGTGAATCGTGCGTGCCACGATTACTTGACGACCTCATCCTGCCAGCGCTGGACGGTCGCCTTCTGCACCGCGCGCATCTGCGCAAAGTCGGGGTTGATCACCTTCGCATATGCGCTGTCTGGCAGCATCTGGCTGGTGATCGCGGCGTCGACCGCCACTGCGCGGATCGGTCGCAGGTAGCTTTTGGCAAACAGTTGCTGACCCGCATCCGAGAGTGCAAAATCGAGCAGCGCCCGGCCATTCTCCGCGCGCGGGGCATCCTTTACGAGCGACATCACGTACGGCAACGGGATGCTCCCTTCGCACGGAATGACGACCTCGACCGGTGCCTGATCGATGTTGCGCAGCTTGTAGCCGTTGAAGTCGGCATCGACCAGGATCGGGATCTCACCCTGCTGTACCATCGCGGTGGCGGTCTGCGCGGGCAGGTTCAGCCCGTTGCCGTACAGTTTGCTGAAGTAGTCCATGCCAGGGTCGAAATTCTCCAGCGTGCCACCGAGCGCCAGGTTGGCGGCGGTCAGCACCGAGTAGCCCACAGCGGCCTGAGTCGGATCCAGAAAGCCAACCTTGTCCTTGTATTCGGGTTTGAGCAGATCGGCCCAGCACTGCGGCACTGGTGCGCCACCCAGCTCCTCGGTGTTCACCAGAAAGGCGACCGTCCCCTGATGCACGGTCATCCAGCGCCCGTCGGCGTCTTTCAGCGCGGTCGGAATATCGGCGAACCCGTCAGGCTGGTAGGCATCGACGAGCCCTTTTTCGGCGGCATCGATCCCAAACACGATGCCGTAGTAGGCGGTGTCGGCCTGCGGCGCGGCGGCCTCAGCCTCCAACGCGGCCAGCGTCTGCCCCGAGTTCTTCGGGTCGGAAGGCGCGCTGATGCCCGTCTCGGTCGTGAAGGCCGCGAGCACCGCACCCCAGTTGGCCCACTGCGCGGGCGAATTGTATGAGACCACCAGCGCCGTATCGCCGCTCGTCGCCACCGGTGCTGCGGTTGCTGCTACGGCTGCTACCGTCTTCTCCGGTTGTGTCGTCGCCGGTGTCGCTGCTGGTGCGGCCGCACCACATCCTGCCAGGGCTGCACTCAAGACAAGTAGCCCGGCTCCCGAAAATAGCCCGCTTCGCATCTTCCTGCTCCTCTCGCTGCCACTCCATATAATAAGTGTATACACTTATTAATCGGGAGTATAGCGTGCGAAGATTAAGGTTGTATCAACATACCATACCAATCGTGTAAAGCAGCAACGCGAGAGATCGCATTGTCGC
>JAYUYF010000505.1:0-3695 GCA_043752605.1 Roseiflexaceae bacterium | reverse complement strand
GAGCGAATCGGCAGCGCGACCTCAGCGCCGTCGATACGTACCACGACGAGACTGTTGCTGTGGAAGTCCAACGCGGCAATAGTTGGCAAATTGGGCAGCGCAGCCGGTTCGGGATCAGTCATAGCCAGGTCTTTTCGTGTGTCGCTGTGACACATTCAGCGGGGTGTTCGCCGAGTCAAGTGTGTCGAAGCGACACACTGCGCCCGGTGTGCCATGTCGAACGTATCAGAGCGACACACCGGGCGCAGCGAGGAGCGGTCGCGAGGCGACGTTGCCCAGGTGCCAACCACCGCTGATCTGCGTCACACCATCGCCGCCCGCGTCGTGTCGGGTGGCAGGTCACGCTGCACGCCGTGATAGATCGGTGCGACGCTGATCTGTCCGTCCTGATTGCCCACCGTGCCTGGCCGATCGTCACCCTGCGCAGAAGCGTTATCGGAGTCGATAATCAACGTCCTGTTTGACATAGTATACGCATTATGGGTGTGGCGGATTAGCCCTCGCGTCAAGATGGGCAAGCGCTTCGGTGTAGAACGGGTATCGGGATGATCGGCACCCAGAGCACTAATACGAATCAAGAATGCCCGTTCGTACAGCGGTCTGGCAGCAGCATAGCCCCCCTGCGCTCAGAGCGTACCCGCGCCGTTCTTCCGCCTGTTACTCGGTGATTCCCCATAACGGGCGGCGAATGTTGCGGTAGGTGAAGGTTGCAGGATTGATGCTTGTCAGGCCAGGCGTCGCAACTTCGATGATTGTACCGGCGATCGGCTCGTAGGCCGCGCGGTAGGCAATTGCGGCTTTCACCACAAGAATGTGTTGGCGTTCTGGCTGGATGCCTACGCTCAGTAACTGGTACAAGCTCATGGGTGCCTCGCGCGCGGTAGTAAGAATAATCACGCTCGCCGGGTCGCTTCCATAGCCAGCAACTTCGAGCACGGCTGTCAGCCCCTGGTCGTTATAACGGTATCCGCCGTGGCGCGCGGCGGTCTCGATATAGCGCCCGTCGTGGAGGGTCGTCACCCGGCCAGTGACGGCGACGGGTGCGCCGTGCAGCGTGTCGATCTTGCCACCGACTGTCAGCGTCAGGGTTGCACCGACCCCCGCCGCTGCGCACTGCGCAGCAGCAGCCGGGTCGGTCAGTACCACTACCCAACCCGTCGCCTGCTGCACCAACAGTTCGTGGAGCAAGAACGTGCTGTCGCCCGCCGAGCCACCGCCGATATTATCACCCATATCGACCAAGACAACAGGTAGCCGGGTTGTTGCGCGCGCCTGTTGCACCGCTGTTGCCGCATTCGGTCGGTCGACTGCAAGATCTTCGCGCAGATCCCACAGCATGTTTGTCAGCCGGTCGGCATGATGTGCCGCAAGATCAGGGTCATCATCCGTCACGACCACCACCGCCGGGCCCATCGCCGCCACATCGGCGTACTGATAGCCGAGGGCGACGCTGACGGCCAGCACGCCGGGTTCGGCCTCGATCGCATGCGCCACCTGCCAGATTGGGAGGATCGGGGCGGCGCTGGTGTTATGGTGCAAAATGTTGAGCAGCATCGGCGGCTGGCGGAGCGCCATCGTCGGTCGGATGTCGTTTTCGATGATCTGTTTGAGCAACGCCGCCGCCTGCAGACCACACGCGCGCTGGTCGACGTGCGGGTTGGTCTTATACGTAATCAGCACATCAACGTTGGCGATATCGAGCGCGGTAATATTGGCGTGCGGGTCGTAGGTACAGACGATCGGTATCGCTGGCCCGAGCGCGGCGCGCACGCGGCGGGCGATTTCGCCATCGCCGTCCGCATAGTCCGCGGCCACCATCGCGCCGTGCAGCGCGAGTAAGACGCCATCGAGCGGCAACGCCGCCACAAACCCGGCGACGAGTGCATCGGTGAGCGTCTCAAACGCCGCACGCGTCACCGGTCCGGCGGGTACGGCGATCGCCACGAGCGTCGGTAGGATTTCAGCATACGCGCTGGCTCCCGCAATAAAGCCACCAACTTCGTTGTGCGCGTCGCGCCAGCGTTCGAGCAGTGCCGCACCGTGCTCGACGGTGAAATCAGCCAGCGTCGTCGGGTTTGGGTTGAAGGTATTCGACTCATGGATGATACTGCCAATTGCGATCCGCATAACGGCTCCTCACCTGTTGCACGATACGACCAAACACGTTTACGCACCTAACCGGATGCGGAGTCGAGCCGGGCGGCAAGCAAATCTGACGGCTCAGTATTGCGCGTCGGTACTAACATCACGGCCGGATCGCTCGTCGCGAAGCGTATGACAAGTGTGATGTCATTTATCCTAACCGAGCAGTTGTGCTCTTTCAAGAACGTATTAGTTCGCTAGATGAAACAGATTGATCGGTTTTCGTCAGCTATTGACAGGTGAATAATCTGACAGGTATGATTAGGGTGTTTCCTACTGCGAAGCATGATATTCGTATAGTGGTCTGGCAATGGTGCCAGTGGGAGAATCATGGCCGATACGTATATTGTCAAGCCCGTGTACAAAGCGCTGCAAGTTCTGCTCGCGCTCGCTGAGGCCAATCGGCCGCTCACGCTCACCGAAGTGTGCCACACGTTGCGATTGCCCAAAACCACGGTGTTTCGCTATTTGCAAACGTTACGCGCCAGTGGCTTTGTCATGCTCGATGATGATGGTAACCAGTACCGGCTGGGCGTGCGACTGTGGGAACTTGGCCAGCTTGCCGGGTCGAACATCCCGGTACGCGAGATAGCAATGCCATACCTGTACGAGCTGCGCGACCAGTTCAACGAGACGATCAACCTTGGTATCCTGGATGGCAAAGACGTCGTCTATCTTGAGATGGCCGAAAGTCGGCTGTCATTACGCACACAGGCGCGGCTTGGCGGGCGCGACCCGATCTACTCGACGGGTCTTGGCAAGGCGATCCTGGCATTCCTCCCTGAGGAGCAGTGGCCGTACCATTTACCTGCCCGGCTCACTGCGCGTACAGGCAATACGCTGACGACTCTGGCCGCACTGCGGCGCGACCTGGCCGATAGTCGTGGACGCGGGTATGCAATTGATCGCGGCGAAAATGAAGATGGTGCCTACTGCCTTGCCGCACCGATCTTCAATCAGCGTAATCGAGCCATGGCGGCGATTAGCCTCTCAGCTCCGGCGAATCGGTTGCAGGAGCAGCAAAAGCCAGTGATCGCGGTCGCACTGTGTACGGCTGCTGCCGCGATCTCGCGGCGGCTCGGACACACTTAACCAGTGGCCTGATCAGGCACCGATCGTGTTGCCAGGATGCTTTGGCTATGCGCGAATGCGGCGATAATACGCGCCGCGATGATCTGTTCATCGCCAGGTTCGACGGTATCGGGTGTCAGCCAGATCGTGTCGGGTGCTTCCTGATCGACAGCAATTCGTGGGTCGCCGTCCCACAGCTGCTGTACAAGCTGCGGCCCCGTCAGACTGGCCACCCACGGGTTGATATCAATGCGGGCGCGTGGCACGGGTTGCCCGGCCTCATTGGGAAAATCTCGCCGTACGCACACACCCGGCACATCGCCCAACACGGCGACCCAGCCTGCCACGACTGCTTCGAACCGTGCTGCCCGCGCGTGGTGATCGCTGAGCAGGTACTGTTCGACGGCGGCCAGCAGCCCAATGATTTCCTCCTTGCCGGTCTTCATTGCGCGGCCAAGGCGTGCGTACGGTGCGCTATGAAA
>JAYUYF010000504.1:0-3709 GCA_043752605.1 Roseiflexaceae bacterium | reverse complement strand
CGGCTGGGCACCGCAAACCTACGATGACCCCTTTGTAGCGGTCTCGGCGGGTGGCACGGTGGTGGCGGGTATCCCGGCGCGCGAGCAACTCGCGGTGTACGATGCCAGTGGCCGCGAGATCGTGCGGTTTGGTGGCGAAAGCAGCGACCAGATCCCGCTCGGCGCACCGGGCGGCATCGTCATCGCCGCCGATGGCGCGATCATCGTGGCCGACCGCAGCAACGGCCGCATTGTCACCTTCCGCGTGCCATTGCCCGGATTGGCGACCCCGTAGGGACGCAGCATGCTGCGTCCGCCACCCGGCATGGCCGTCCGCCACCCGACGTGGCCGTTCCCCCACATCCGTTATAATGGCAACAATTAACCCGTTCCAGCGGTAAGGAGCATCGCGTGACCATGCACGAACCAACAATCATCGAACATATTTGGAAACAAGACCCCGACGTGGCACGGCTGCTGGCGGGCGAGGCCGAACGCCAACGCGACGGGCTCGAACTGATCGCCAGCGAAAACTACACCAGCCGCGCCGTGATGGAGGCGCAGGGTTCGCTGCTGACCAACAAGTATGCCGAAGGATACCCCGGCAACCGCTATTACGGTGGCTGCGAATGGGTCGATCAGGTCGAGAATCTCGCGCGTGATCGTGTCAAGCAGCTGTTTGATGCAGCGTATGCCAATGTCCAACCGCACTCGGGTACGCAGGCCAATGCTGCGGTCTATTTTACCTTCCTGCAGCCCGGCGATAAGGTGCTGGGCATGAACCTGTCGCACGGGGGCCATCTCACGCACGGCTCGCCCGTCAATTTTTCGGGCAAGATGTACAACTTTTCCGCCTACGGGATCAGCCCAGAGGACGAGCGCCTCGATTACGAAGAGATCGAGACGATTGCGCGTCGTGAGCGACCAAAGATGATCACGGTCGGTGCAAGCGCCTACTCGCGGGTGATCGACTTCAAAATCATGCGTCAGATCGCTGATACCGTCGGCGCGTTCCTGTTCGCCGATATTGCGCATACCGCCGGGCTCAATGCCACCGGTGTGCTGCCCAGCCCGGTGCCGTATGCACATGTGGTGGCCTCGACGACCCACAAAACATTGCGCGGGCCACGGGGTGGTATCATCCTGATGGGCCAGGATTTCGAGAACCCGTTTGGCCAGAAGGCGGCCAAGAGCGGTCGGACGCTGATGATGTCTGAAGTGCTCGACAAAAATGTCATCCCCGGTGCACAGGGTGGCGCGTTGATGCACGTGGTGGCAGCCAAGGCAGTTGGCTTTGGCGAGAATCTACGCCCGGAGTTCACCGATTACTGCCAGCAAATCGTGCGCAACGCGCAGGCGCTGGCCGCCGCATTGATCGGCCACGGCTACCACGTACTCTCGGGCGGCACAGATAATCACCTGATGCTGATCGACTTGCGCAGCAAAACCAGTGCGAGCGGCAAGAAGATCATGGTTGGGCTCGATAAAGCTGCGATCACGCTCAACATGAACGCGGTGCCAAACGATGACAAATCGCCATTGTTCACCTCGGGCATTCGCGTCGGCACGCCGGCGATGACGACGCGTGGCATGCGCGAGGATCAGATGACGCAGGTGGCAGCCTGGATCGACGCGGGTATCCAGCAGATCGATGATGATACGGCGTTGGCCGCCATCCGCACCGAGGTGACCGCGCTCTGCCAGCACTTCCCGGTACCCGGTGCCGAAGGATATGACGCCGTGTAACATACGATCCGCCACGTAGGGACGCAGCATGCTGCGTCCGCCCGGCCCACGGGTGTCCGCCCGGCCCACGGGTGTCCGCCCGGCCCACCGTATCCCGTAAGGGCAGACCGCGATCCTGCCCGCCCGGATCGTGTAAGGCCGAAGCATCGTGAACGTGTACGTTCACGATGCTTCGGCCCGAGGGCGTGGCACTGCCGCGCCCGATGAAGGAACCAACCGTGCTCACGGATCTTACTATCGCGATCATCGGCACTGGCGTCATGGGTGAGGCGATCATCAGCGGGCTGCTGCGCGAGCACCTGATCGCCCCCGACCGGATCATCGCCGCCGACCCACGCCGCGAGCGGCGCGCCGAGATCGCTGCGCGCTATGGCGTCCACACAACCGAGGACAATGCTGAGGCGGCGTGCGCGGCCGAACTGGCGATCTTCTCGGTCAAACCGCAAAATCTCACCAGCGCGCTGCCCGAGTTGCACCGCCGCCTGCGTCCCGAAGCGGTGGTGCTCTCGATCGTGGCCGGTACGCCCGTGCGCCACTTTGTCGATGCGCTCGGCCACGCGGCCGTCGTGCGCTCGATGCCCAACACACCCGCGCAGATCGGTGCCGGGATGACCGTCTGGACGGCATCGGACGAGACCAGCGAGCAACAACGCGGCTGGGCGAAGCTGGTGCTGGGTGCGCTCGGCCGCGAGTTGTATGTGGCCGACGAGAGCTTCCTCGATGTTGCGACCGCGATCAACGGCACCGGCCCGGCCTATATCTTTATGATGCTCGAAGCCATGGTCGACGCGGGTGTCCACCTCGGCCTCTCACGGTATGTCGCCGAAGAACTCGTGCTCCAGACGATGCTCGGCAGCGCGCTCTACGCCCAGCAGACGGGCAAACACCCGGCCGAGTTGCGCAACGCCGTCACCTCGCCGGGCGGCACCACAGCGGCGGCCATGTACGAGCTTGAAAAGGGCGGCCTGCGTACGGTGCTGACGGATGCGATCTGGGCGGCGTACCGGCGCTCGGTTGAACTCGGGAAGACGCGGACGTGAGTACCGCAGCGCACGATCTCGACAATATCAGTGTGGTGTTATACCGGCCGCAGCGGCTGTTTAACATCGCGGGGGTCGTGCGCGCGATGTTGAATACCGGCCTGCGGCACCTGCGGCTGGTGGCTCCCGCCGAATACGAACCGCACGATATCGCCGGGGTCGTGCATCGCAGCGCTGATCTGCTCGCACATACACAACTGTACGATGACCTCGATAGCGCATTGGCCGACGCCACGTTTGTGGTGGGCACCAGCGCACGAGCGCGTACCCCGGCGCGACACGGCACCCCGCGCGAGTTTGCTGCCGAGATCCGCCAGCGCGCGCTTCAGGGGCCGGTGGCATTGCTATTTGGCCCGGAAGACAACGGGCTCGACAACGTCGCGCTTGATCGCTGCGATGCCATGCTGACCATTCCGGTCGACCCGGCCTATCGCTCGCTCAATCTTGCACAGGCGGTGCTGCTAGTCACATACGAAATCTGGATGAACGTGCCACCCATCGTGCCCGGCACGCCACCCCCACCACCCGCCACGGCCGCGCAGCTCGCCCGATTGATGACGCTCGGCGAGCAATGGCTCTGGTCGATCGATTTTTTTAAAGCGCATCAGGCCCGCAGCCAGATGCGCAGCGTCGAGCGGATCGCGCACCGTGCCGATCTCAGTGAACGCGAGGCCGCGCTATTGATCGCCATGCTCGTTGAGAGCCGAAAACACCTGACCAACGTTACCACCGATCGCACGGGCGCATCGTGATCCGACAACATCGTTGCGTTGGCGCAGCGTGATGCGCCCGGAATAAGAGAGCAACATCATGACCGACATCCACGAATTTATTGTCGTCCTCGGCGAGACCGATCGCCAGCCGATCGGCCTGATCGAACGCATCGTGCGGCGACTCGGCTACGAAAAAGCTGGCGAACTGCTCGATGCCACCCGTGCAGTCGA
>JAYUYF010000503.1:0-9044 GCA_043752605.1 Roseiflexaceae bacterium | reverse complement strand
GTTTGCTACCGAATATTTTGATCTGGGGCAGGCGTATCTTGGTCAGACCGGGCAGTTGTATGTCGAAGCGGGTATGATGAGCTTTGGCAAAGTCTACTGTTTTGGGCCGACGTTTCGCGCCGAGAAGAGCAAGACCCGTCGTCACCTCACCGAGTTCTGGATGATCGAGCCCGAAGTTGCCTTTGCCGACCACGAAGACAACATGCGGCTGCAAGAAGATTTTGTCAGCGCGATCGTGATGCGCTGCCTCGAACGGCGCGCGGAGGATCTGAAAGTGCTGGAGCGCGATACCAGTGTGCTGGAGCGCTGTCTGCCGCCGTTCCCGCGCATCACATATGATGACGCGATCGCGTTGATCGCCGCAAAGCACGCCGAGGTCGAGGGTTGCACGCCGCTGCCGTGGGGCGAGGATCTGGGCGCACCACACGAGACGCTGATCGCGCGCCAGTACGACCGGCCGGTGTTTGTCGAGAAGTTCCCGGCCGCAATCAAGGCGTTTTATATGGAGCCCGATCCGGCGCGCCCCGAAGTCGCCCTGTGTGCTGACCTGATCGCGCCCGAGGGTTACGGTGAATTGATCGGTGGCTCGCAGCGCATCCACGACGCGGCGTTGCTCGAGCAGCGTATCCGCGAGCACGGACTCGATGTAGCCGATTACCAGTGGTACCTCGACCTGCGCCGCTACGGCAGCGTGCCACACAGCGGCTTTGGCATGGGCATCGAGCGTTGCACCGCGTGGATCGGCGGCACCCAGCATATCCGCGAGACGATCCCGTTCCCGCGTATGTTGTACCGATTATACCCGTAATCACCACGTACACGTAGGGCCGAAGCATTGCCACGCGCTCGCGAGCGTGCGGCAATGCTTCGGCCTGCCACGGGCACCGCGCGGCGTGGGGATGGATCCTAGCGCACGCGCGATCCTGTCATACGTCGTAGGCCATCCACCGCGCGATACGCGACATCAAGGTACAGCGGTGCCACCGCGCCGCGCCGCAATGCGAGCGGCACCGCCAGCAGCACGGCCAGGATCGCAGGGATAAACAACAGAGCGCCAAACGCGCTACCGAGGAAGAAGAAGACCAGCGCCAGGCCGATCAGCATGTTCATCAGCGGCGATGCCATCTCGCTGCGCATGCCAAGTGTCAATAGCTCGCGCGCATTGGCGGCCAGCAGCACGATACCACAGATGAGCGCAAAATACGCCTGGATGCCGGCCGTCAGGAGGCCCATCAGCAGCCAGAGCGCAATAATCGCGACGACGGCGACGGCGATGTAGATCACGATCGACGGCACGCCACCCGGGCGGCCCGATCGGTTCGATGAGTAGCTCATGTCTTTCTCCTCACGACCAACATGTGGTCTGTTGTAATATCAGACGCCGCATCTTGTCGCACGGTTGCGCTACTCGTCGAAGATTCCCCCAACCCGAAAGGCACCGTCTTGTGTGGTGCGCGCGTTTGCCAGCGCCGCCGCATGTGGTAACGATGGCGTCACGACATCCTCGCGCAACGCGTTGACGAGATCGGTGACCTGTGCGGTACGCGGGACATCCGTGACGTCAAGCTCTTCCAGCATGGCAAAATAATCAAGGATCGCCGCCAGTTGGTCACGCATATGCTCGATTTCAACACTATCAAGCTGCAGGCGCGCCAGATGTGCCACGTGGGCGGTCTCTTCGATACTGAGAATCATAGTCGATGCTCCTCTTCAGGCGTCAAGGCGTCGGTGTGGCGGTCGGCGTCGGCGTCTCTGACACCGGTGGCCGGCCTGTGGGTATCGCATCCGCTGGTGTCGTGGCTGCGGGCGTTGCAGCGCCAGCCTGCGTGGCAGTTTCTGTCGGCGCTGGCGTTTCCGCGCTGGGTATCGGGCTGCGCGTGGCTGGCATCTCGCTTGGTGTCGGCAAGAGCGTTGGTGTGTCGGGTAGCCGTAGTGTCAGTGCCACAGTCGGTAGATCTTCCGCGATCGTAATGGCGGGCGGCAGTATCAGTATAGGACGCAACAGGTACTGCCCGGGACCAGCACCTGCCGCGCTGATCTGTGCTACCAGCCGGGCAGTATCCAGCTTGGCAATTGCCGCCGCGCTGCCCACCAGCCGCACTGAGACAACCTGTGGGTTGATGCTGTACAGCAAACCGGGTGCTACATCCACAAGCTGCACACTGATTGGTAGCACCACCTCGACTGATTGCGCGAGCGGCCGTACAAACACGCGCACCTGCACCACTGTCGATTCCTCGCTCGCGATTCGTGTCTCGGGCGGCTCCTCAAGTGGCACGGTGCGTGTAAATGTGCTGGTGGCCTGGCCGACATCTATCACAAAGGTCGAGATCGACTGCACGGTGTTCAGCGCTCCCGAGCTACCCGTGAGCGTCACCTGTTGCGGATCAACCTCGATGCCATCGACCACATACCCCGCTGCCGGGCGACCGCTGATCTCGGGGACAATCGGCACGCGCTTCACCCCGACGCTCGAGATGATCGGCACCAGCAGGCTGACAAATCCAGGTTCGACCGTCACCCCCGCCAGCGGTTGCTCATCGCTATCGACAGCCTCAAGCGTGCGTGGCGAATTGTAGTTGGCCGCCAGCCCGCTGATATCGGCGACCACGCGCGCGCCACGCACCCGCCGCACGATCTCCTGCGGGCCACGCACCGTCACCTGCGCGATCGGCTCACCCGTGGCCGAGACCGTCGGCTGACCCGCCTCAAAGCCAAACGGCACCGAACCCGTCACCTCGACCGTCAGCGGCACGGCGCGCTCGACGATCTCGTCGATCCGCACCAGCAGATACGCTGGCTCGACCGATGGCCGGATCTGCGTCAGCCCGGCGCGTGTCGCGACGACATTGACCGCCACCGAATGCTCGCCCGGGCCGAGATCGCGCACATCGACAAACACACGCAGATCGCTCGTACTCAACGTCTGCAGCGTCTCGGCGTCCGCGTCCACAATAATATTGACCTGCGGGCGCGCCGCGCGCGGCTGGCCCTGGTCATCGACGACCAGCATTGTACTGGCCAGTCCATCAAATTCGACTGGCACATTATCATAAAAGCTGCGCTGATCGGGATTGCTGGTGTACGTGACAAACACCCACAGACTAAACGCAATCACGATCGCAAACAGAGCGCGAGCAACCGTCGCACGGAGCGTCGTCATCACGTCGCGTCCTCAAGTGGTACGCGCAGCAAGCCGGCGAGCATGGTACGCAGCCGTGCCTCACTCAAATTCGAGACCAACCGACCGTTGTTCACGAGTGAGATTGTACTCGTCTCCTCCGAGACAACCACCGAAATTGCATCAGAGACTTCGGTGATGCCTTTCGCGGCACGGTGGCGCGTGCCGTAGCGCCGCTGCCCGACGACCTCTTCGCTCAACGGCAATACCACATTTGCTGCCAGGATCCGATTACCACGAATGATAACCGCCATGTCGTGCAGCGGCGAGTTTGGAAAAAAAATATTGAGCATCAGTGGCACTGCCAGCCGCGAATCGACCAGCACCCCGCGATCAACATATTCTTGCAAGCCGGTCTCGCGCTCGATGACGATCAACGCACCCACACCCTGCTGCGCCAGTTGGCTGGCCGCACGTGAGACGCCGTTCACGGTTTCGAGCAAATCGGGAGTGTTGGCGCGCACAAACGAGCGCCCGAGCACTTCATTCGTACGCCCCAGGCTCTCGAGTGCGCGCCGCAGTTCGGGTTGAAACAAAACCGGGATCGAGACCAGCAGCGCCGGCTGTAACACATTCACGAGCAGCCAGCGCACCATCTCGAATGGCAGTACCGGGCTGATCAATACTGCCAGCACAAAAATAAAGCCAAACCCGCGCAGCAACTGTACCGCCCGTGTCCCCTGAATGACGCCGAGTAGCCAGAAAATCAGCAACGCGACGATCGCGATATCGGGGAGCACAAATGGATTGACCAGCGGGTTCAGACGGTTGAGCACGCTGTTGAGCCGCTCGAACAGACTGTCAATGCTCGGCATAGTCTCGTATACCCTTTACCCGGCAGAAGCGATCATCCGCCCGGCTGTGGCTTCCTGGTCGTTTGCTGGTCGAGCATCCGGCGCGCGGCGGTTTGCAGCGCCTCGACGCGCTCGGCTTCGACCGTTGGCATCTTGGCGAGCCGATTATAAATCCGTATCGCCTGCTCGTATTCCTGCCGCCGCATCAGCGCATCACCCAGCTGAAACAGATTGTCGGCGTCCTGCTGATCAAGCCCATAGATCTGGTGCATCTCGGCAATCGCATTGTCATAATCGCGTTGCTGGATCAACAGGCGCACGATCTGCTTTTTCTCGGCGATCGCCTCGCTGCTGCGACCTGCCAGCGTATGCATGAATGCCATCCACTGCCGCGCCTCGATATCACCCGGCGCAATCTGGACGATCCGGTCGTACATCTCGCGCGCCTCTTGTTGTTTGCCGAGCGTCCAGTAGACATCAGCCGCCTGCTGGAGATGCGCCACCGCCTCTTTCATCTGCCCGTCGCGCCGGTACTGCTCGGCCGTGCGCGCCAATCCTTCGAGCCCGCGATCAAGAAACCCGCGCCGGATCAACATCTTGGCGAGCCGACCATTGATCTCGGCCTTGTTGGGTGCCAGCCGCGCCGCATCCTCCAACGCGAGGATCGCCTGGTCGAGATCCTGCCGCCCTTCGTAGTGCGTCGCTAGCTCGTCAAGTTGCGCCAGCGCTTCCCCAAGCCGACCCTGCTGAAAGAAGATGTCGGCAAGTTTGGTATAGATCGCGCGGTCATACGGAAAGTGTTGCTTGGCCTCGCGCAGCGCACGTTCCGCCGCCGCGAGATCGCCCGTATCCGCGTGCGCTTCGGCCATACGCCGCACGATATCGCCCTGCTTAAGCGGGTTCGAGAAGCTGAAGCGCGCGTCGCCGGGCGGATCGGGTGCCGGGTTGCTGAGGCAGTTGCGTAGTTGGTCGAGCGCATCACTGGCCTGACCAAGCGCGATATAGCTCTCGGCCATCGCCTGAAATACCAGCGCCGGGTACAATGGGCCGCCGCTTTCATCGCGCAGCGCATCGGCTGCCAGTTCGAGCTCCATCAGCGCCGATTGATGCTGCCCCGCCTGCTGCTGCACCAGCCCGAGCGCGAAGTGCAACACCGCTGCATCGGCAAACAACAGCACCGTGCGGTACTCTGATTGCACGTCTGTACTCAACGCCGGCCGATTGCGCAACTGATCGAGCAGCATCGCCAGCGATTGCCAGACCGCCGATGTCGGCGCACTCATCAACGCCAGCGTGGCGTTCATCTGGGCGACGTGGCGCAGGTCGCCGCTGTTGAGCTCGAGCGCGCGGCGAAATTCGGGCATGGCGGCTTCGTGGCGTTCGAGCCGTAAGAGCGCCAGCCCGTACTGTGCGTGCAGGGCTGCGCTGTCGGGTGCCCATTGCAAGCCGCGGCGATACTCTTCGAGCGCGCGGTTCGTCTGCCCCATGCGCATGTAGGCACCCGCAACCTGGTTCATCTGGTCGGCCGCCTCACCGAGCGCGCCATCCTGCCGCAGCAGATCGGCGTAGCGCGAGCGGGTGTTGATCGTATCGGGTGCGAGCTCGATCAGTCGCCGATAGACCGGCAACGCGCGTTTTGGCTCCTGCCGCGCGTTGTAGGTTTCGACCAGCAATTGATATTTCTCGAGCGCCCGGTCTGGCATCTGGTCGCGCTCGTAAATCTCGCCCATACGCAGATGGATCGGCAAGAACGCCGGGTCGAGCTGCATCACTTCGAGGCAGGCATCAAGCGCCGCCACATACAACCCCTGCTCGGCATACTGCTCGCTGGCGGCCAGATACTCGGCTGCGCGTGGTTCGAGCCCACGCGTATCGATCGGGCTGACGGGTGCGTGTTGCGCGGGTATGCTGAGCGGCAGGTCGCTCAGTACCGGCATCGCGCTGGGTGTCGGGGCTGTCGTGGCAGGGGCTTCGGGCCGTGGCCGCAGGAAATCGGTGATCGGCCGAATCTTGCCCCAGGTCGTCGAAATTGGCTCGGGCGTCGCATCTGCGATCATCGGTGCAGCGGCCTGCAACGGACCAGTATTGAGCGAACGCAGCTTTGAGACCATGTTGCGCTCGGTCAGATCTTTGGCTCTCTCACGAAACAGATCGGCCTGCTCGCGGCCCCAGCGCTTACCCTGCAAAAAGGTCGCTAGCGTCGAGTACAGCGAGGCCGCGCGCGCAAGATCGTTCATCGCACTGGCAACCTCGACCGCGCTCTCGTACATCTGGATCAGATCTTCGGATTCGGCGCGCCCGATCGAATCGAGATCGACAAGCCGGATGGTCTGCTCGAATTCCTGTGCCGCCAGCGCGAGTTGCCCGCTGGCACGGTACGAGGTGCCAAGCGCATAATGGCTCGAAAGCGCGTACTCGGTATCCTCGACCGAACGGCGAAACAGAACGATTGCCGCCTCATGCTCGCTGCGCTCCTGCCGCAAGACCCCCAGGCTATAGCATACGTCTGGCCGTGAGGTTCCCTGATCGACCGCCCGCTGGTATAGCTCGAGTGCCCCCTCGAGATCGCCTGCCTCCTGGCGCTCCTGCGCCTGTGCGATGATCCGATCGACCGCGATCTGCTGCCCCAGCGCCCCGAGCGCCGGGCCGGCTGCGCTGCTGCTGGTGGCGGGCGCGCAGCTGCCTCCTGCTGTGGGTGCCGGGGCGGTACTGGGGCTGTTGGCGAGCGTAGTGTGCAGGGCGGCGATTTGCTCGCGTACGTGGCTGTTGCTGCCGTCGAGCGCCAGCGCCTGCTCGTATATGCCAGCGGCAGCTTCGAGATCGCCGCGTGTACGGTGCTGTTCAGCGAGGGTCGCGAGCTCAGCCACAGCTTCGGCGGTCGCACCGCTGCGCGCCAGCAGATCCGCCAGTTGTGTACGACGGCGGCCATCTTCGGGCTGGAGCCGCAACAGTTCGCGTAGCGATTCGGTGGCGCGGCCGATCAAGTTGCGCCCGAGTTGCACATCGGTCAGGCGCGTCAGCGCCTGTACTGCCGCCATCAGGTCACCGCTGCGCTCGTAGAGCCGCGCCAGATAGGCCAGATAAAAGGGGTTGTTGGTGTCGCCGCGCTGCAGATCGATGAACAAACGCAGCGCTTCGGCATCGTGGCCGGTCTGAAAATAGGCGACTGCCGCAGCCGTACGCGCATCAAAGTCTTCCGGGAACTCCTGCAACGCCCGGTCAGCCTGTTTGAGCGCTGCATCCCAGTTTTGCTGCCGGGCCGCCTCGCGGCTCTGCTCCATCGCCCGGTCGAACAACGCGCGATTGCCTGCCATCGGACGCCTCCGCGATCGCCCATTCCACGTGCCGCTGCCAGGCAACGACACCCACGTTATGATAGCACAGTTTGCCTAGGCCCGACGGCGCGCGTTGACCTGACCATACCGCTGCTGCGGCGTCAGCTGGCGGAAGTCGGATGCGTCGATCACCGTGATCTCCTCGCTCAGCGCGCGATCGCTCAGCCGCGAGAAGATCCGCGGGTCGATCTGGCGTGGCTCGCAGTTGCTGGTCACGACTGTCGGCATCGCGTGGTTGTAGCGGTGATTGATAATCTGATAGAGCTTCTCGCGCGCCCAGCCGGTGGTGTGTTCGGTGCCAAGATCATCGAGAATCAGTATCTGCGCATCGCGTACATCCTCGAAGCGTCGATCGTATTCGACCTCGCTCGTCGGCCCAAATGCCGAACGCAGGTGATCGAGCAGATCGGGAACGACCGCAAACAACACGCGATAATGATTTTCGATCAACCGGTTGGCCACCGACGCCGCCAGATGCGTCTTGCCACACCCGTAATTGCCCATCAGCACCAGCCAGCCCGCCGGGCGCTCGGCAAAGTTCTTGGCGCGGATAAACGCGCGCTGTACGCCGGGCATCGTCGAATTAAAATTCTCAAAGCGCTTGTCAAGAAACGCGCCCAGATTGCTGATCGCCAGCAGATCGTCGGCAGCACGGCGCGCCTGCGCCTCGCGGCGACAACTGCACGGGAACAGCCGCCCAAAATCGGCATCTGTGACTGGTACCGCTTTTTTGAAAAAACCCGCCCCGCTGCACTGCGGGCAAACGGTATCAGAGGTCGCTGGTGTCGCTTCCACGGCGGAAGAGATCACCGTACGTGCCACTGGTGTACTTGTCAATATCGATAGGTCGTTGCGGCTGATCCGACGCATCCCGTCGCCCATGAGCGGCCCACCTTTCGAGCACTTTTTTGATATAGCGCCACGAGCGCGCGTTGGCACGTACCGCCTCGCGCATCGCATCTTCGATCCAGAATGCCGGGAACCGCTCCTCGGCCTCGCGCAATTCTTCGAGCAACAACGGGGTGATGAGCCCGATATTTTGCTCGTAGAGCGCCACTAGCTGCGGTCGCTCGTCCGCCATCGGCACCAGCGGTGCGAGTGTCGCGCCCGCCTGCGCGGCGCGCACGACCCACTCGCGATTGGCCGCCGTGTTGGCCAGATACCAGTTGACCGCCCGCCCGTCATCCGGTGACACCAGATGTAAGAGCGACCCGCGCCCGAGCGCCGCCTCCAGCCCCTCGGCCAGCAGATCCTCGTGGCCACGCACGCGCGAGACCGCAAGCATCCCGCGCCGCAACAGCTTATCGTCGCACAGATCCTCCCAGCGCAGCCGCCGCGGCGGGGCGCCACGCTGGCGGCTCAGCCGGTAGAAGACGTGCAGCGTGACCTTGAGCTCGCTCGCCAGTGTGATCTGCGGCAGCACCTCAGTAAATAGCTCGGGTGGTAGCCCCACCAGCGCGTCGGTTGTAAATCCGCTGAATGCCATTGCCCCGCCGTTCGATCATCTGTGCTACTACATGCTCATTGTAGCGCCGCCACGAGCCTACTTCAAGTGTCCTGACCCGCAACCTGGCACGTACTATACGCCCTGCGAATAGTGTTCACGTACGTTGCAAACGTTCAATTCTCAGTTCGCTACAGCGAATCTCAGAACGGTTGAACCCGTCGACAATTGCGCTCCCCCGCTCCCATCTGGAGCGGGGGCCGGGGGGTGAGGTCAGCCGGGCGCAACCA
>JAYUYF010000502.1:0-3734 GCA_043752605.1 Roseiflexaceae bacterium | reverse complement strand
AATCCGGTGTCTGGTGGTGTCGAGACGCTGGTGGGCGGCGTGCCAACCCCCGCGATCGAGGTCGATGCGACGGCCGATGCAAGCGGTGGGTTCTACTGGGTTGCGCTCACGATCTACCACGGCGAAGAACCGGTCGCGCAGCGTGCGCTGGCCACATACCGGATCGAAGGCGGGCGCGTAGTGGGCTTCGCCCCGGTTGATCTGCCGATCGACACGCTGCGGCTGACGCCCGCCGCCGCATTGCCCGGTGACCGCGTCGCGCTGCTGACAAACCAGGATCTGGCGCTCGACAACGCGCCCGCTTCGCTCACCGCTGTGGTTTTACATAACGCACAGGGTACACCACGGCAGCTGCAACCCGGTACCACGGCCAATCTGCAGCTCCACTGGCGTGCGGCGAGCGCGGGCAGCACACCGCTGATGGTCTCGGCGCAGGTGCTCGATGCCAACAACGCCAAGATTGCCCAGTGGGACGGGCTGCTGGGCGGCGACTGGCACCCGCTGCCGTACTGGCAGGCGGGCGAGTTGATCCGCCAGGACGTGCCGCTCGAGATCGCAGCTGATGCCGCGCCGGGCACGTACCGGCTGCTGCTGACGGTCTACGACCCAACAACCGGGCAACCCGTGGCGATCGGTGACCAGCAGGCACTACTGCTCGGCGAGGTGGAGGTGGTGCGGTAAGATGTTTACTACAAAGGCACAAAGACGCAATCACATTCCAAAGCGGTTGACCAATCAACTCGCCGTGCTCCCCGCTCCCCGTATGGTAGCGGGATTTGGTGTGTGGGCAACCCGTAGGATCTGCCCATGACGCGCGCCGCGATCATCATCCCGGTTCACAATGGTGCCGCACACCTGGCGGCGTGCCTCAGCGCACTGGCGAGTGTGCCTGACGATGTGCGGGTTATCGCAGTTGAGAATGGCAGCGTGGATACCAGCCGCAGCATTATCGCCGCGCACCCGTGGGTGATCTTGCGCGCAAACGACACACCGCTCGGCTTTGCGGGCGCGGTCAATGCTGGAGTGGCGCACGCGCTGGCGCTGGAGCCGCCGCCGGATGCGCTGGTACTCCTCAACCAGGATACGCTGGTGGATCCGGGCTGGCTGGCGGCGTTGCTCGCGCCGTTGGTCGATGCGGGTGTCGGGGTCGTCGGCAGCGTCGGGCGCTTTGCGGATGGCCGTGTGCAACACGCGGGTGGCACGCTGCTGTTGCCGCGTGGCTATGGTGCCAACATCGCCGCCGAGGCGACCGCACTACCCGACGAATTGCCCGATCCAGACTACGTGGCGTTTTTTGCGACCGCCATCCGCAGCGCGTGCTGGCACACTGTGGGTGGGCTGGATAATCAATTCGGCGCGGGCTACTACGAAGACGCCGACTTCTGCCTGCGCGCGGCAGCACACGGCTGGCGCACAGTCATCGCCCGCGCTGCCACGCTGTTGCACGACGAAGGGGCGCGCGGCGAACTGACCGTGCAACGGACACGACTGCTCGAACGAAACCGACTGCGGTTGGCGCTCAAACACCGCGATCCGCATGATCTGCTGGCGACCTTTGCGCCCGCCGAACGCGCCGCGCTGCTGCACGCGGCGCGCGATCGACGCGACCGGCCATTGCGGCTGGCATACCTCGATGCGCTGCTCCAGCTGCCGGCGATTGCGGCGGTGCACGGGTGGGATGCGGCAACGCAGGATGCGGTGGCCACGATGTTGGTGGGGTTGCGGGCGGCGGGGGATCATGCACGGGCGCATCGCGGGGCGGGGGGGATGGCGGGGACGGCCGGGCGCGGGGGGATTATTGTACGGACGCAGCATGCTGCGTCCCTACGGGATGCGTCGGCCGCGCGCCGGCCCCCGGTGTCGATCATCATCATTACCTGGAACGGCATCGATGTCACCCGCGCGTGTCTTGCGAGCCTGCGCGAAAAAACACAGGGGATCGACTATCGGCTGGTGTTTGTCGATAATGGCAGTACCGACGGGACACTGGAATGGTTGCGCGGCGAGCCGGGCATCACGCTGGTCGAGAACGGGAGCAACCTGGGGTTTGTGCGCGGTGTGAACCGTGGGCTGGACGTGATTCCCGCGCACCACGATGTCTTGTTGCTCAACAATGATACGCTGTTTGTGCAACCACACTGGCTGGCGCACCTGCGCGACGTCGCACACAGCCACATACGTTACGGGCTGGTGGGATGTACGCTACTGCACGCCGATGGCACCTTGCAGCACGCGGGCGCGATGATGCCGACCGACACATTCTGGGGGTATCAGATCGGTGGTGGCGAGACGTTTGTCGGCCAGTACCCCGGCGTGCGGGTGGTCGAGGGCGTCACCGGCGCGGTGATGTACATCCGCGCCGATTTGCGCGCGGCGATCGGGGGGATGGACGAGGCATTTGTTTCGTACTTCGAGGATACCGACTACTGCCTGCGCGCGCAGCAAGCTGGCTTTCTGTGCGTCTGTACCGGTGCGGTGCAGGTTCTCCATCTGGAAAATACGTCGACCAGGCTCAACCGTGCCGACTGGCGCGCGATGTTTGCCCGTGGCCGCGTGGTGTTCACCGATCGCTGGCGTGCTGCACTACACGGGCGTTACCAGCGCACACTCGGCTGGCGGGGTGATATCAGCGGCCGCGATGATGCTGCCGCAATGGCGCGCGATTTGCTCGGCGCGCTTGATGCACGCGGTATCGACATGCGCCCGGCGCTCGATGGCCCGCCACCGCATATCGGTGTGCCACCGCTCGACCAGTTACTGGCACGCGCCGATGATCGCGCTGCGCCACACCTGATCCTTGATGGCACACGCCGCCGCGCTGGTAGTGGCCCACGCATCGGCTGGCTCAACCCGGCCTATGATACGCTGACCGCCGACGAGGCGCGCTTTGCCGCAACCTGTGATTTCCTGCTCGTGCCCACCGGCCACGCTGCCGATGTGGTGGCGCGCAGCGAGCTGCGTGTGCCGGTGCGCGTTGTGCCGCCAGGGGTCGATCTCGACCACTATCACCCTGGCATTGTTGCACAGCGTCTGGCGCGTGGCACCGTATTTCTGGCCTACCCGCGGCCAGAAGATGACCTCGCGCTGCTGCTGGACGCGTATCGCCGCGCGTTCCGCGCCGGTGCCGATGTGCTGCTGCTGGTGTATCTCGCGGCGGGTGCGCACGCCGGTATCCAGCCCACACACGGCGGCGCCGCGATGAGCATCGTACGCGGGCCGTGGCTCCAGCCGTGGCGCGCAGCTGTACTGTACCGCAGTGCCGATGTGTACCTCGCACCCTGGCGCAGCGGCGCGTGGGATGCGCGGCTCGCGGCGGCGCTGGCCTGCGGCACCCCGGCGCTCGCCAGCAACTGGGGTGCGCCGGCAGAACTGGTGACGCCCGCAACCGGCCTGCCACTGCGCACAACGCGCGGTCTGGCGGATGCCGATCTGCGGCAGGCCATGCCCGATACCGAACATCTCGTCGATCTCCTGCGCACGGCGGCCAGTAGTCCGCAGGCATTAGGTGATCGTGGGCGGGCGGCAGCGATCGCCTGTGGGGCGCGCACCTGGCAGGCGAGTGCGGCGGCGATTATCGATATTGTCGAACAATTGTAAATAATCCTGCATTGCATCGTACGACACGGTATCGTATGCTGCATGAGGATCAGGCACGACCAGTACGAGAGACAGTATGCCAATAAAATATTTTCCCCTGCTTGACCATGCGTATGCCATGACCATGGGCATCGCCG
>JAYUYF010000501.1:0-9075 GCA_043752605.1 Roseiflexaceae bacterium | reverse complement strand
TTCATCGCGAGCACCAGCGCCACCGGTTGTGGTAGCACGCTCACCAGCCGGGTGAAGAGCCCGGAGACACCAATGACGATGATCAGCACGCCGACAATGATGTAGGCACCCACCGCCTCGGCGATCGGGTACTGCGCCAGTGCCGTGGCCAGCAGCGCCAGCCCGGGTGTCGACCAGACGACCAGGATCGGCTGCCGGTAGACCAGCGAGAGCACGAGATTGCCGACACCGCAGCCGACGATAATCGCCCAGACCCACGAGGCAAGCTCGGCCTGCGTCAGGCTGGCATTGGCGGCGGCAGGGATGACCAGCACCAGCGAACCGGTGAAGCCGACGATCACGATTACACATGCGGCGACCCACACTGGCCAGATCAGGGCGCGTGGCAGCTCGCGCACGCGTTGCCCAAAAGTGAAACTCATAGGTGGTTGTTCTTTGCAAAAGCGGATGCTGAATGAGAGCAGTGTGTTTGCTAGAGCCCGATCGAGCGCAGGTAGGTACGATTGCGCGTAGCGCTGGCGGCGGGTGCGCCCATGCCGGGTAAGACGTCTTGTTCGACGACCACCCAGCCTGTGTATCCGCTTGATTGCATCCAGTGCAGTACCGTCGGGAAATCGACGCTGCCCTGGCCGAGCTCGCAGAAGACCCCGCGCGCGACGGCAGTGAAGTAATCGTGGTTTGTTGCGCGCGCTTCGGCGGCGATTGCGGCGTGGCAATCCTTCAGATGCACCAGCCCGATCCGGTCGCTAAAGCGCGTGAGCGCCGCACTGATCGCGATCGAACCGTGCGTGTCGCCATAGGCAAAGTGACCAGTGTCGAAGACCAACCCGAGCAGCTGCGGGTCGGTGCGTGCCAGCAGTTCATCGATCTCGGCGGGTGTCTCGATATATCCGGCACAATGATGATGGAACAGCGTGTGTAGGCCGGTCTCTGCCAGCACCACGCGTGCAATTTCCTCAGCTCCGGCGGCAAAGATTTGCCATTGTGCCGCATCGAGCCCTTGCCCGGTACTGATCCGGCCCGCGTCTGTCGTGCGCGCGGGTACGGTGCCATTGGCATCGGCGAGCACGATACACGGTGGCATATCCTGCGCTGGCACGGCGGCGGCCATCAGGCGCGCGGTACGCAGCGCAAGCTCGACACCTGCGGCGTGTGCGGTGCGATCGGCGAGCGCGACCGGGACAAACGCGCTGATGAGTGCTAGTTCGCGACTGGCAAGTGCGGCGGTGAGCGCGGCCGGGTCGGTCGGCATGAAGCCCCAATCGCCCAGATCGGTGCCGGTGTAGCCCGCCGCGCGCAGTTCATCGAGCATCTGCGTATAGCCAATCCGTTCGCCATCAAGTCCAGCGAATTCGAGGGTGCCCCACGAGCAGGGAGCGTTGCCGAGATGGATCATTGCGCGCCTCACAGATACGTGTGTTGTTGTGGAGATGATACTGCATGTTGCTCCTACGGGGATCGCGGGGCGGCGCAGCAGGCGGCGTGCCTACGCGATCTCGGTGATCCGCACCGGGCGGCGCTCGACGTGGCTGCGTTGTGCGGCGAGGCCGATGACCAGCGCGGCGCGGCCATCGTGACCGGTGACGGGCACGGGTGTGTCATCGCGCACGGCGGCCACGAACGCGGTGATCTCGGCGGCGAATGCATCGGTATAGCGATCCATAAAAAAGTTGAGCGGCAGGTCACGCTGGATAGCATTGGCGCTGCTCAATACCGCGCTGTTTGCGTAATTGTTGCCGGTGGCGATCGCACCCGCGCTACCAAACAGTTCGGCGCGCTGGTCGTAGCCGTAGACGGCGCGGCGGCTGTTGTCGATCGTCCCGATGACGCCATTGGTGAAGCGCAACAGGGTGACGTGCGTATCGATATCTCCCGCAGCGCCGATCGCCGGATCGACAAGCACTGCGCCCTGCACGTACACTTCTTCAATCTCGCTGCTGGTGAGGAAGCGCGCCATATCCCAATCGTGGATGGTCATGTCGAGGAAGATGCCGCCTGAAGTCGCGATATAGTTCAATGGCGGTGGCGCGGGATCGCGGCTGATGATATGTAAAATATGCGGTACCCCGATCGCGCCCGCGTCGAGTGCCTGGCGGATGCGCGCAAAGTTGGCATCGAAGCGCCGGTTGAAGCCGATCTGGAGTTTGACCCCGGCGCGGTCGGCAGCGGCGAGCGCAGCATCGGTCTCGGCGAGCGTGAGCGCGACCGGCTTCTCGCAGAAGATCTGTTTGCCAGCGGCGGCGGCCTGCGCGATCAGTGCGGCGTGGGTCGGGGTGGGTGTGCAGATCAGCACCGCGTCGATCGCCGGGTCGGCAAAGATCGCGGCCGGGTCTGCGGCGATGGCGACGCCAAAACGTGAAGCGAGCGCCTGTGCGGCGGCGGGCACGCTATCCGTCACTGCCGCGAGGCGCGCATCGGGCACGCGGTAGGCGATCGTTGCGGCGTGAACCTGGCCGATGCGCCCGGCACCGATCAGACCAATCCGGAGGGGCTGGGTCATCGTTTCGTCTCCTCTGTGCGCTGCTTGCCGGGGGCCCGCGAGATTACCCGTGCGCAGTGTACTCGATATGCTATCGCCGCGTATCGCAGCGCACAATGGTATAATCCGCTGACACAGCCTGCAATAAGGATTCAAACGATGACAAGCGCGCCTTTCCAGAACGAGCCGTTTCTCGATTTTACGCAGCCTGCGCATATCGCCGGGATGGAAGCTGCACTGGCGCAGATCCGTGCCGAAGCTGCGCACACGTATCCGCTGATCATCGGTGGCGAGCAGATTATGACTGAGGCGACGATCGCGTCGCTCAATCCGGCGCGGCCGTCCGAGGTCGTTGGTCGGGTCGCTTCGGCGAGCGTGGCGCAGGCCGGGCAGGCGCTCGAGGCTGCCACCGCCGCGTTTGCAGGCTGGCGTGCGGTGCCGATGGCTGATCGCGTTGCGCTGGTGCGCCGTGCGGCGGATGCGATCCGGCAACGCCGCTATGCGTTTACCGCACTGCTGGTGCTCGAAGTGAGTAAGAGCTGGGCCGAGGCCGACGCCGATGTTGCCGAGGCGATCGACTTTGCCGAGTACTACGCGCGCGAGGCGCTGCGGCTCGATGCACCGGCCGAACTGGTGCAGATGCCGGGTGAGCACAGTGTGCTGCGCTATGTGCCGCTTGGCGCGGGTGTAGCGATCCCGCCGTGGAACTTCCCGCTCGCGATTATGGTTGGGCTGACGCTTGCGCCGGTGGTGGTGGGCAATACGATCGTGCTCAAACCGGCCAGTACCTCGCCGGTTGTCGCGGCAAAATTTGCGCAGTTGCTGGTGGAGATTGGGCTACCGGCCGGTGTTGTCAATTTTCTGCCCGGCCCGGGTGGTGCGATCGGCGATGCGCTGGTCGATAGCCCGCTGACGCGTTTTATCGCGTTTACCGGCTCGAAAGAGGTCGGGCTGCGGATCTTTGAGCGGGCGGCGAAGCATCAGCCGGGGCAAAAATGGCTAAAGCGCACCGTGCTTGAGATGGGTGGCAAAGATACGATTATTGTCGATGAGACCGCCGATCTCGATGCCGCGGCGGCCGGGATCGTGGCCTCGGCGTTTGGCTTCCAGGGCCAGAAGTGCTCGGCCTGCTCACGCGTGGTGGCGGTCGATGCGATCTACGATACCTTGCTGCAAAAGGTTGTCGACCGCGCGCGCACAATTGTGCCGGGCGACCCGGCCGATGGCAAGACGGCGATGGGCGCGGTGATCGATGCCAAAGCACACGACAAGATCACTGAGTATATTGCGCTCGGCGCGCAGGAGGGGCGGGTGGTGCTCGGCGGCGCACCGGTGGCCGGCGAGGGTTACTTTATCGCGCCGACGATCATCGCCGATATCGCGCCCGATGCGCGGCTCTCGCAGGAAGAAGTCTTTGGGCCAGTGCTCGCATTTGTGCGCGCCGCCGATTTTGATGCGGCGCTGGATGTGGCGAACAACACCGAGTACGGGCTGACGGGTGGGTTGTTCTCGGCCGATGCCGCGCGACTGGCGCGCACGCGCGAGGAGTTTCACGTCGGCAATTTGTACCTGAACCGCAAGATCACCGGCGCGATGGTGGGCGCGCACCCGTTTGGTGGTTTCAACATGTCGGGCACCGACTCGAAGGCGGGTGGTGCCGACTATCTGTTGCTCTTTACGCAGGCGAAGACGATTGCGGAGAAACTGTGATGCACGAAAAACTCGATGAACTGCGCGCGCGGCTACGCGATGTGACCGACCTGGAGATGGCGGGTGCGGTACTTGGCTGGGATCAGCAGACGTACATGCCGCGTGGTGGGGCGGTGGCGCGTGGCCGCCAGATGGCGACGCTGGCGCGTATTCGCCACGAAAAGTTTACCGACCCCGCGCTTGGTCATCTGCTCGATGCGCTCGCACCCTACGCGGATACGCTCGGCGCAGACAGCGATGACGCCGCGCTGATCCGCGTCACGCAGCGCGATTATGATCGCGCGCTACGCATCCCGCCCACACTGCTGGTGGCGTTCTACGAGCACTCGGCCAGCATGTATGAGGCCTGGGTCGATGCGCGGCCAACGGGTGATTTTCGCCCGCTGACCGACGGCTTTGCGCGTACGGTAGACTTTAGCCGCCAGTTTGCCGCCTGCGCACCGAGCTATGACCACATCGCCGATCCGCTGATCGACGCGGCAGATTATGGCATGCGCGCGGTCGACATCCAACGGATCTTTGGCGAATTGCGCGCGCGGCTGGTGCCGCTGGTCGAGCGCGTGACCGCGCACGAGCGTCCGGATACGCGCTTCCTGGGCCGCGACTACCCCGCCGCGACGCAACTGGCGCTGGCGTTGCAACTCGGCACACAGTTTGGCTACGACACGCAGCGCGGTCGCCAGGATCTGACGCATCACCCGTTTGCGACGCGCTTTAGCAACGGCGATGTACGGATCACAACGCGGGTAAACCCGCACGACCCGACGGATGCGCTGTTTAGCACGCTGCACGAGTGCGGCCACGCCATGTACGAGCAAGGTGTTGCCGCGCACTATGACGGCACACTACTGGCATCTGGTGTGTCGGCGGGCGTCCACGAGAGCCAATCACGGCTATGGGAAAATCTGGTCGGTCGGTCGCGCGCATTCTGCGCGTATGCGTTCCCACAGATCCAGGCCGCGTTCCCACAGCAACTCGCGGGGGTGACGGCAGAGCAGTGGTACCGCGCCGTAAACGATGTGAGCCGCTCGCTGATCCGCACCGATGCCGACGAGCTCACCTACAATCTGCACGTAATCATCCGTTTTGACCTGGAATTGGCGTTGCTCGATGGTAGTCTTGCGCCGCGCGATTTACCTGATGCATGGCGTGCGCGCTACCAGCGCGATCTGGGTGTCGCATCACCGGATGATAAAGATGGTGTGCTCCAGGATGTTCACTGGTACGCGGGAGTTGTTGGCGGATCGTTTCAGGGCTATACGCTCGGGAATATTCTCAGCGCGCAGTTTTACAACGCCGCCGTGCAAACCCACCCGCAGATCACGACCGAAGTGGCGCACGGTGAGTTTGGCACGCTGCATGGCTGGCTGCGCGAGAACGTGTATCAGCACGGGCGCAAATATACACCAACTGAACTGATCGCGCGCGCCAGCGGCCAGCCGATGACGATCGAGCCGTATATTGCGTATCTTGAGGCGAAGTACGGCGAATTGTATCCTGCGTAATCTCGCCCTCACCTCCGCTCCCAAAACGGGAGGGGGAGCACTGTCTGCTAGCGCATCGTCGAGGGCAAGATCCCGAGTTGACCACGGTACTTGGCAACCGTACGGCGCGCGATGTTGATACCCTGCTGCGCCAGCGCTGACATGATTTCATCATCGGTCAGCGCGTGCCGCTCGCGCGATACCAGCTCGCGGATGACATCCTTGACCGAGAGTGAGACGTGGAAGAAGTGGTCAAATGGAACCAGGGTACGATTGGGGAGTTGCACATATTTGTTTGCCGTCGCGCGGCTGATGGTCGACTCGTGGACGCCAATTTCGTTGGCAACCTCGGCACGCGTGAGCGGCAGGAGCGCACGGACACCCGTGCGGATAAAGCCCGCCTGCCGGTCGAGCAGCACAGCTGCTAGCTTATGCATCGTTTCACGGCGCTGCCGTAAGTTTGTCAGAAACATACGCGCGCGCGCTACATGGCTGCGGAGATGATCGCGTTCTTCGAGCGAGAGTTGCTCGACGGCACCGTTCATCTGCGTGAGTTGCATATACATCGGGCTCACCTGCAGTGTAAAGCGCCGCGACTCGACTACCTCAAACGTCAGTTTGCCCTGCTCCTCACGAATGATGACATCCGGCAGCGCCAGCGCCGGTGACTCATCATCAGCGGTGGCCTCCAGCGGATACGGACGCAAGTGCTTACGTATAAATTCGCGCGCGGCGATCACCTCATCATACGAAATACCAAGCATGCGCGAGATCTCGCTGTAGCGTGCCTCACCCAGATCACGCCAGTGCTCGGTGATTAACACGCGCACGTGCGGTGCAGTGGTGCCAAGAATCTCGAGCTGGTCGAGTTGCAGCAGCAGACATTCGGGGACGCTACGTGCTGCTACACCTGCCGGACCAACTTCCTGAATTTTTCCGATGATACGTGCAATATCTCCCGCAGGAATGCCGAGCGTCTCTGCAAGTTCCTCATTTGTCAGCGGCAGGAAGCCCTGATCATCGAGCGAACCAACAATATAGCGCACAATCATATGGTCTTTGGCAGGTAGCGCGATCCGCGCATCACGCTCGATGCGTTCTGCGGTGCTCATTGGCGCAGCCACGCTCAGAAGTGGATCGAGTTCGGGATCATCTGAGATACTCAAATCATACTGCGAAGCTTCGGCAAGCCGCTGATCTTCATACCGGCAATTCCCACAGACAATACCAACGATGATACCACTACAGATCGGACAGATACTTTCATCGTTCTCAAGTTGTTCGAGCGCTGGATTCTCATCAAGTTCTTGCCGAACCAGTTGCTGAAGTTCTACTGTCGATAGCGTGAGCATGCTGCTCAACGCTACAAGCGCGGGGGTGGCACGCATGTGCTGCTGCGCACCCATGTCAAAGCTCATTGACATCGTCATTGTGGTATTCTTTTCTCTTTGACAACGATCACGCGGTTATCTGACTACCAGCAGTTAGGGTGTTGTATATTCGTATGACTTGAATAACATTATGCTGCTACATAATGCGCCACGCGATCGAGCAGCATATTGATGTCAAATGGTTTTGGCATCACCTCATTCGCACCCGCGTCGAGTAATTGCTCGGTGCGCAGACCTGCGGTCATCATAATAATCGGTAGTGTGTTCAGGCCGCTCTGGCGCAAGCGGCGCAGCAGCTCATCGCCAAACATGACTGGCATCGCAACATCGAGAATAATCAAGAGTGGTTGCTCACACATGATCGCTTCATATGCGCTTGCGCCATCGTGGCAGATGTGAACACGATACCCTTCATCGGTCAACGCATCGGCGAGCATCGTCGTTATAGCGTGATCGTCATCGACGACGAGAATGATGCCTGCCTGCATAATCTGCCCCACATACTCAGTTGCTGGTGTGTGGTGTGTGGTGTAATCGTATGTTTTCATCGCCGCACTTCCCGAACTAATCGGTCTGCTCTCTCCTCAGTTTTACTTGCCTGAACAAAGGCAAGAAGTGTGCCAGCGTGTTACGGGGTAAGGGTTATGAGTTGGATGCCGATCTCGTCCGTCTGCACATCAAACAATCCTATCTGTTGATCAGCACGGAATAGCTGCGCAAAATCGGCAGCTGTGAAGGCGCTTGCGAGCCGGGCGCAGGAGCTGCCGATAAGGAGATTGACGTAATATGCGATATCATAATCGCGGCGGTCATCTGTTGCGGGGGCAGCATCACGGTCATCACTGCGGTCGGGCAGCCAGACGGGGTTGCCATCGGCACCACGGAAGCAGCGTATCCGCTCGCCCGCGCGCCAGGTCGTGCGCCCGGCGGCCAGCAAGGCTTCGTAGGCGGCCTCACGATTCTTCGACTGACGGTACTCATCAGGTGTCTTGCTCAGTCGTGTCCGGCTCGCGAGGTCGGCGGCGGGCAGCGCGCGTGTGCGCAATGCGGCCACGGTTTCGTCGAATGCCGCACGTACGCCAGCGACATCAAACGCGAGCAGGCAGCGCAGCGCGCGTTCGAGAAAGCGCGTGCCGTATGGTTCGCTGCGGCTCGATCGCATTGCCGCACCGCGCAGGATCAGGCGGCCATCGTAGCCGAGCAACGCATAATTTTTGACTTCGTGGCTGAGCATAGCGGCGTAACGTGCCTCGTATTCGAGCCGCAATCCGGCGGGTAACTCGGCCGCCACCGCCGCCACCAGCGCGCGCTCGGTGGCCTCGTCCCAGTCTGCGGGCACAGCAAAATACACACCGTCGGTATCGGCCTCGAGCAGCGTGACACCACGGCGGCGCAACCCGTCGGTCACCTGTGCGAGCACCTCGCGGCCGCGGCGCGTCACGGTATCGGCAGCGTGCCGATCGGCAAACAGTGCCATGTGCCCGGCACCCATGTAGCCATAGCCCGCGTTGATAATCAGCTTCATCGCGGCCTGGAGCGCATCGTGGTGGCCGTGTTCGAGGCTGCCGGGTGCCGCCTGCTTCGCCGCCGCCTTGTGCGCGAGCCGCAAGGTCGTGAGCTGGTCGTTGAGCGCGAGCAGGACGCCGAGCGTATCGCAGGCCGGGCCGATCCGATCGGCGCGCATCAGCGAGGGGTAGAGCGAGGCGATATCGGCCTTCACCACGTTGCGGGCTACCCCGGCCGCATACAGCACAGTGGCACCACCGGTGTGCGGCGCGAGTGCGGCGTCGTCATCGACACGCGGGAGCGCGTGACCGGCCTGCAGGTAGGCGCGCACCAGCATGGGTTCGAGGATGCCCATCGCCGGGCCGGCACTGGCGACGCGCTCATAGCGCCGGGGAGCCATTCCCGCCAGCGCAAACGGCGCGCCGAGCAGCCGCTGCGAGAGCGCAGCCACCTCGGCCACATCATCGAGCGCGTAGCGGCGCACCAGTGCGGGGTCGGTTTCATA
>JAYUYF010000500.1:0-3741 GCA_043752605.1 Roseiflexaceae bacterium | reverse complement strand
GCATAGCTCCTTGAAGCGGGTGAAGAGCGTCTGGAACTCCTCATCGGTATCAAACTCGTAGCCCATGGCCGCAAGCTTGGTACGAAACGCATTGCGGCCGCTGTGCTTGCCCAGGATCAGCGCGTTGCCATCGAGCCCGACGGTCTCGGCGCTCATGATCTCGTACGTCTGGCGGTGCTTGAGCACACCGTCCTGGTGGATACCGCTCTCGTGGGCAAACGCATTTGCGCCGACGATCGCCTTGTTGGGCGGCACGGGCATGCCGGTGAAGCTGCTGATCAGGCGGCTGCTGCGCGCCAGTTCGCGCGTGTTGAGCCGCGTATCGACGCCGTAAAAGAGCTGGCGGGTCTTGAGCGCCATCACGACTTCTTCAAGCGAGGCGTTGCCAGCCCGCTCGCCAATACCGTTGATCGTACATTCGATCTGGCGCGCTCCGGCGTGTACACCCGCCAGGCTGTTGGCCACCGCCATGCCCAGGTCATCGTGGCAATGCGTCGAGATGATCACGTCGCGCGCGCCGGGCACACTGGCGATAATCCCGGCGATCATCGCGCCGTACTCCTCGGGCGTGGCGTAGCCAACCGTGTCGGGGATGTTCAGCGTTGTCGCCCCCGCCGCGACGGCCACCGTCAGCGCCTCGTGCAGGAACGCCGGCTCGGTGCGGCTGGCGTCCATCGGCGAGAACTCGACATCGACGCACAAACTGCGCGCATACGTCACCATCTCACCTATCAATTCGATCGCCTGCGCGCGCGTCTTGCGAAACTGATGCTCGAGATGGATATCTGAAGTTGACATAAATGTATGAATACGTTTATTGACAGCGGGTTGGATCGCGGTCCACGCTTTGTCGATATCATTCTTGTTGGCGCGCGCGAGCGCGGCGATCGTCGGGCCATCGGCGATGCCTACCTCGCGTGCGATCTGATTGACCGCCGCCCAGTCGCCGGGCGATGCAGCAGGGAACCCGGCTTCGATGATATCGACGCGCATACGCGTGAGCTGGCGGGCGATCTCGAGCTTCTCCTCGATCGTCATCGTGCAGCCCGGCGCCTGTTCGCCATCGCGCAGCGTGGTGTCGAATATCCGTACGTGTGACTCCATGGTGGATATCTCCTTCTCGAAGCCGGATAATTGAGAATTGAAGATTGAAAATTGAGAGCTAAGCGTTGAGAAGCACTGCCATCAGTGCAGCATTTTCAATTCTCACCTTTCAATTCTCAATTCTCAATTTTCATTGCGTAGACTACGCGCCACCCTCACCCGGGCGGACTTCGCGCGGGTTGACAAACGGCATCATGCGGCGCAGACCCAGGCCAACGTGCTCGATCTGGTGGTCGATATCACGCATACGATACGCATTGAAGCGCGGGCGGCCCTTGTGGTTCTCGTCGATCCAGTCTTCGGCAAACGCACCGCTCTGAATATCGGTCAGGATCTGCTTGATCGCCTTGCGCGTCTCGTCGGTCACAATCTTCTCGCCGGCAGTGTAATCGCCCCACTCGGCGGTATCGCTCACCGAGAAGCGCATATAGTTGAGCCCGCCCTGATAGAACAGGTCGACGATCAGCTTGAGCTCGTGCATACACTCAAAGTAGGCGACTTCGGGCTGGTAGCCCGCTTCGACGAGCGTCTCGAACGCGGTCTTGACCAGCGCGCTCACACCACCACACAAGACAACCTGCTCGCCAAACAGGTCGGTCTCGGTCTCTTCGGTGAAGGTCGTCTCGAGCACGCCCGCACGGGTGCAGCCGAGGCCGCGGGCGTAGGCCAGCGCGTTGGCGAGCGCATCGCCCGACGCGTCCTGGTGGACGGCCACCAGAGCGGGCACGCCGCCGCCCTGAGTAAAGACCTCGCGCACGCGGTGGCCGGGGGCCTTCGGGGCCACCATCGAGACATCGACACCCGCAGGAGCGACGATCTGACCGTAGCGGATGTTGAAGCCGTGGGCAAACATCAGTGTCTTGCCGGGCGTGAGGTGCGGCGCGATCTCCTCGCGGTAGACCTGCGCCTGGCCGGTGTCGGGCGTCAGGATCATGATGATATCGGCGGCCTGCGTAGCCTCGGCGACGGTATGCACCGCGAG
This sequence comes from Roseiflexaceae bacterium, assembly GCA_043752605.1. Taxonomy (GTDB): domain Bacteria; phylum Chloroflexota; class Chloroflexia; order Chloroflexales; family Roseiflexaceae; genus JAYUYF01. The sequence goes on along the minus strand of JAYUYF010000500.1, from coordinate 1,655 downwards.
CCCCAGGCTCTCGGCCTTGGCGCGCGATTTGCTGCCCGCATAGAGACCGACGACCACCGCGACACCGCTCTCCTTCAGGTTGAGCGCGTGGGCGTGCCCCTGGCTGCCAAAGCCGATGATCGCGACCGTCTTGCCCGCCAGCCGCGCCATGTCGGCCTGGTTCTCGTAGTAAATAGTTGCCACGTCTGTTGCTCTCCGCTAATTCGCCGCCGGCACTCGCTCGGCGTGCCCATTGACATTCTCGACAAATTCCTCGGCGTTGTGCCCGCGCGCGCCGCGTACCATCGCGATCCGCCCCGTCCGCATCATCTCTTTGATGCCGTACGGCTTGACCACATCGATAAAGTTCTGCACTTTTGATGGCGAGCCGGTCATCTCGATCACCATCGTATTTGCGCCGACATCGACGATCTTGGCCTCGAAGATCTCGGCGAGCGCCACGATCTCCGGGCGCTTGACCGGCGGTGCGTGCAACTTGAGCAGCGCCATCTCGCGCTCGACGGTCGGATCTTCGGTCACATCGCTGACCTTGAGTACCTCGATCAGGCGGTACAACTGCTTGACGATCTGCTCGACATCGTGCCACTCGAGCACGATCGTCAGCCGACTGATACCCGGCGTCTCGCTGTGGCCCACCGCGAGGCTTTCGATATTGTACCCGCGTCTGCGAATGAGTCCAATCACGCGGCTGAGCACACCCGGCCGGTCCTGAACGAGCGCGACGATCGTATGCTTTTTCACGCCTGCACCTCGGGGTTCTCGGTCAGCATCTCGCCGATGCTCCGATTTTGCGGCACCATGGGGTAGACGTTGACTTCGCGCTCGACGCGGAAATCGATCAGCACCGGGCCATCAGTCGCGTAGGCTTCCTCAATTGCTGCCGTCACGTCTTCGCTGCGCTCGACGACGATGCCCTTCCAGCCGTAGGCTTCAGCAAGTTTGCTGAAATTTGGCCCGGTCAGCGGCGTGCCGCTGTAGCGTTTGCCCTCGAACAACTCCTGCCACTGGCGCACCATGCCCAGGTAGCCATTGTTGATCACACAGATCTTGATGTTGCGGATGTCTTCCTGGATGATCGTTGCCATCTCCTGGTTCATCATCTGGAAGCCACCATCGCCACAGATCACCCAGACCGTATCGGTCGGGTGCGCGATCGCGACGCCGAGCGCGGCTGGCACCGAGAAACCCATGGTGCCCGCCCCGCCCGAGGTGATGTGCGTGCGTGGCCGGATCCAGTCGATCAGCTGTGCCGTCCACATCTGATGTTGCCCGACATCGCTGACGACGCGATACTCGCCGCGCGCGTTGAGGATGCGCGTCAGCTCCGCATACACATCGTGCGGTGGCAACGCCATCGTGGCGGTCTCTTTGCGGTTGACATACTGCTGCTTGTGCTGATGAGCGGCCTGCATCTCGCGGATATGCTCCATCCAATCGCTCGCGTGGCCGTGCAGCGCCGCGAGCCCATCGGCGGCGGGTAACTCGGCGAGCAGATCGCGCAGCACCATCTTCGCATCGCCCACGATCGGCACCGCGACTTTGACGTTTTTGCCAATTTCGGACGGGTCGATATCGATATGGATGATCTTCGCATGCGGCGCAAAGGTGCTGACCTTGCCCGTCACGCGGTCATCGAAGCGGCCGCCGATGTTGAT
>JAYUYF010000499.1:0-9088 GCA_043752605.1 Roseiflexaceae bacterium | reverse complement strand
GCGTCAGTACTTCGCTCTCATCGATATAATCGACACCAAGCGCTTCGATGATTTGTGCCTCGACGAAGTGACCGATACGCGCCTTGGCCATGACCGGGATCGTCACCGCCTGTTTGATCGCCATAATCAGACCAGGATCGCTCATGCGTGCCACACCACCCTGCGCACGAATATCAGCGGGCACACGCTCGAGCGCCATCACCGCAACTGCGCCCGCCTCCTCGGCAATCAGCGCCTGCTCGACATCAATGACATCCATAATGACGCCACCTTTGAGCATCTGCGCCAGACCGGCTTTTGTCGTCCAGGTTGATGTATGCATCGCATGCCTCGTAATCGTCTGCCAAATCATCTCCCTCACTATTGTACCACGAATCACCCGCCGACGATGGCTGTAGAGGCTTTGTACAGCCTTTTACACGCTAAAAAAAGGGCGAGCCCTGCGGCCCACCCTTCGTCTCGTGCGCGGTGACTGGCTACTTGCCGTAGCGTGCGGCGACGGCGCTCCAATCGACGGTGTTCCACCACGCCTCGAGGTAATCCGGGCGGCGATTCTGGTATTTGAGGTAGTAGGCGTGCTCCCAGACATCGACGCCCAGCAGCGGGGTGTGACCCTGCATCAGCGGGCTGTCCTGGTTGGCGGTGCTATAGGCGTGCAGTGCACCGCTGTTGTCCATCACCAACCATGACCAACCGCTGCCAAAGCGCTTGACGCCCAGATCCTTGATCTTGGCTTTGAACTCGGCAAAGCTACCAAACGCGCTGCTGAGTGCCGCGCTGAGCGCGCCCGTCGGCTCGCCGCCGCCATTTGGCCCCATGATACTCCAGAACAACGTGTGATTATGATGTCCACCACCGTTGTTGATCACCGCCTGGCGGATCGCCTCGGGCACATCGTTGATGTTTGTGAGCAACTCATCGATCGTCGCGCTCTGGAGTGCGGCGTGTGGCGCGAGCGCGGCGTTGAGATTGGTCACATACGTGTTGTGATGTTTGCCGTGGTGAATTGTCATCGTCTGCGCGTCGATGTGCGGCTCGAGCGCCTCGGCGGCGTACGCCAACTCGGGAAGGGTGAATGCCATGTCTGCTCTCCTCTTCAGTCGATCAATAATCCCAAAACGTCCGGCAGTAGCGGCATCAGACCGCCGCGATGTGGTAATGACAGCAGCGCCCGCCATCGGCGATCGTCTCGCTGCGCGTCACGGGTGTGCCGAGGATGCGCTCATACAGCTGCAACTCGCTCGCACATGACTGAGTATAGCACTGCGCAACACACTGGATCGGGCAGTTGTGTTGGACAAGTTCATAGCTACCATCAGCCTTTGCGTGCAACTCGGGCATATACCCGTGTTCGGCGAGTACGACTGCCAGTGCGCTGATCCGCGCGCCGAGCGTATCGCCTGCGAGCCGCCCACCATGTTGCCGCAGAAACCGTGCCGCGCGCTGTGCAAAAAACTCGCTCACCTCGCCCGGCCCACGATCATCAAGAAATGCGAGCAGCTCGATCGCCAGCCGATCGTAGCTCTGCGGGAAGAGCGCCGCCGCCGCCGGGCTCAATTCGTAGAGATGGCTTGGCCGCCCGACCGATCGCCGTACACCGGCGATCAGCACCAGACCCTCGTTCTCGAGCTGCGCCAGATGTTGCCGTACTCCCACCGGCCCGATGCCAAGCGCTGCGCTCAGCTCACCGGCCGTCATCTGCCCATTGCGGCGTAAAACATCCAGGACGCGCCGCTGTGTATCACCGTGTTCGCGCTGCACCATGGCTCCCTCCAGACCGTCACAGGTTGATCATAACATCCGGTATCGGATATCGCAAGACATCGCCGGCTTACATCGTGCCCGCACCCGGATCAGGGCGCGAGTCGTTCGTGTTGCCAGCCCGTTTCGGTGTGCCAGAAGCGGATGCGGTCGTGCATACGACTGCTGCGCCCCTGCCAGAATTCGATCGCCACCGGCATCACCCGGTAGCCGCCCCAGTGTGGCGGCCGCGGTATCTGATCATCTGGGTACTGCGCTGTGGTGGCTGCCAGTTGTGCGTCGAGCACTTCACGCCCCGCAACCGGGGTGCTCTGCGGCGATGCCCAGGCACCCAGGCGGCTGCCACGCGGCCGACTCGCAAAATAGGTATCCGATTCGGCCGCGCTGATCGGTGCTGCTTCCCCCTCGATCCGCACCTGGCGCTCAAGCTCCGCCCAGTAAAAGATCAGCGCCACACGCCGCTCGTGCGCGAGATCACGCCCTTTACGGCTGGTATAATTTGAAAAGAAGACAAAGCCGCTATCGATCGCCTTGAGCAACACAATCCGTGCTGAGGGTGCGCCATCGGCGCCCACGGTCGCCAGCGTCATCGCGTTTGGCTCGGGCAGCCCGGCGGCGAGCGCCTGATCAAACCATTGCTGAAACTGGACGAGCGGATCAGCGACCACATCATCTTCGTGGAGCCCGCGTAGGGTATATTCTTTGCGCAAATCGGCGATCGTCATTGGTGTACAATCTCACATATCGACAGTATTTCCTGGCACGATAGTCGCAATACGTACACGGTTCCGGTTTGGTTTCTTTTGGATGCAGTGGAAAAGGACGGTCGCAGCGATGAATGAAACCAGTTCCTACCGTGGCGGTGGATGGGTGATCGCGCAGTTTGCCCTGATAGCGGGTGTGGTGGTGGCTCCGGCTGCTGCACCGCCGCCACCGGCCGCACGCGCGATCGGCGGGCTGCTGGTGGCGGGTGGGCTGACGATCTCGACGCTGGCGGCGCTGCGGCTCGGGCAACCCAGTTTTACGGCATACCCGCGCCCGCGGCCTGAAGGCAAATTGACAACAGATGGGCTCTATGCGATCGTGCGGCACCCGATCTATCTCGGATTATTGATCGCCTGTGTTGGCTATGCGCTGCTGCGTGGTAGCCCGGCGAGCATGGCGGTGACGGCGGCGCTGGCGATTCTGCTCGATCGCAAATCGCTGCGCGAGGAGCGCTGGCTCGCTGCGCAGTACCCCGGCTACCGTGCCTATGCACAACAGGTGCCGCGGTTGATCCCGGGATCGGGTGACACGGTAACCGGCTGAGGAGTGCGGGCTGTCGCAAGACGCTCGACCCGGCTACATAACCGGGTGAGCGGATGAGCGCAATCGATCAGGGAGCGACAAACTCGCGCCAGAGCCGGGTGGTCTCGCGCGCCGCATCGTGGCGGTGGCGCTCGGCATCCAGTGTGGGTGGTGCCGGGCGGGTTGCGGGTGCGCTGGCGAGCCGGGTGGCAAAAGCGCGCACCGCAGCTGCTGCGGGCTTCTCGTTGCCCTGTGCATCCACCAGCCCGAGCGCGCGGTGGCCGCTGGCGCGGTCGAGCGGCGCTGCTCGCCAGGTCTCTGCCGGGTGATCGGCATAGCCTGCCAGCCAAATTCCCGCCGCGCCGGCTGCGTACAGCCGGTCGAGCAGCGCGGCAGTGTATTCTCCCTGCTCGACCGCATCGGCGAGATATACGGCTGTAGTGGAGCCATATGCGCTCACGATTCCCCAGCCGCGTGGCGCACCATCCGTCGCCAGTGCCAACCCGGCATCGATGACGTGAACCGCGCGCCCGGCCAGCCCGGCGGCTAGCGCGTGCAAAAATGCTGCCGGATCGGTCAGCCGCCGTACCTGTGCGGGTTGCTCCTCGGCGGGATCGACGCTCACGCCGAGATCCGCACAGCCGCCGAGATCTGCCGGGTGCGGGCCGGCCGCGCGGCTCAGCCCGTGCCGCGAGACCACGCCCAGCGCGCGTGCGGCGGGGGCCACCTGGTGCAGGGTATCGGTGAGTGCGGTACACCAGCGCGTCACGTCTGCTGCCTGGAGCGGGCTGGTGGCGCGTTCGAGCCCGGCACCGATCTGCCAGCCCCAGATCGCGGGGTGGCTGCCAAAGTAGCCCGCCACTTCGCGCACCAGCAGCAGCTGCGCCGCCAGCAGATCTTCATCCGTAAAGAGATCACCGCACTGAATTGGCACATACCGCTCACCCGCCAGCACGCTGATCGCGCCTGGCGGCCGCATCATCAGTGTGGCTCGCCCGCCGCGCGCGCGGCGCAACTGCCCCAGCACATCCGGGCCATTGGCCCAGCCGGGGATCTGCAGCGCGCCGCCATCGGCCACCGGCAGCAGCACCGGCAGCGCCTGCAAACCACACGCGCCCGCCATATCGAGCGTCTGCTCCAGTACCTGCATCGCACGGCTGCCGACCCGATCGGCGCGCGGCTGAAATTCGGCCCACGTCAGCGGGAGCCGCACGCTGCCGATACCGAGTGCTGCTATCTGTGCCAGCTCCTCGCGCGCCGCGCCGTGGTCAAACTGCTGCCACATCGCGTGGCCGCTGCGCCGTTGCCGGTAGGTGATGCCCAGCGTGAATGGTAGCGTATCGCTCATTGGCCGCCAAAGAGTCGCTCGGCGGCTGCCAGCACCACATCGCCATCGGCGAGCGCAGTCTGTGCATCGACGGGCACGCGTACGGTCGGCACCACGCCGACGCCTTCGAGCAAAATCGTGCCATCTGGCTTGCGGGTGCGTCCGGTAGGAACCTGCATACTGTACCCTTCGGGCAGCGAAAACTGGCCACGTGCGACTTCGGCGTAGACGCCTGCGGTGGGATATTGACCGACGACCGTCGCGTTTGGCAGCAGGCTGAAGGCGTAGGCTTCGTATTCGCACGCGCTAAAACAGCCCTGATCGGTCAGAATAACGATCTGGTCGAACTGATAGGTGCGTTCGAGCGGTTCGACGATGTCTGGCAGGGTGTCGGGTTCAAACTGCCCGGTCTTCTCGCTGTAATATTCGTCTGTGCCGAGTTCGTACTCCGTCTGCGTGAGATATGTGGCGAGTCCGAGCGGTGCACCACCAAAGTTGACGCGCAGATCGATGATCACCCCTGGTGCATTATTGGTTTCGAACGTGCGCAGTGCGCGGTCGAACAGCCGGAGTAGCAGGTTCAAATCGTCGCTATTACTATTGATCTGGATATAGCCCGCGCCGCTATCGAGCGTGCGAAACTCGACCGGTAGCGCGTCGGGGTCATAATCAACATATGGCAGTGTGGCAAAATAACTGGCGCGCTCGCCGATCGCCGTGAGCGCGATATCACGCTGCTGGCCGGCGCGTGCAATGGTAAATGTCTGCCGGGTATCGATGGCTCCGCGCAGCAGCAGCCGCGCCTGCTCGAGCCGCCGCCCGATGTCACTCGATATCGATTCGCTAAAAATCGGCGTGGCTGCCAGCGCATCGCGCGCGGGCTGCCCATTGACTGCCACGAGTTCATCGCCAGGCACGACACCCGCCTGCGCGGCCGGACCCTCCGGGAGCACATACGTGACGAGCAACCGCCGGTCGTCGAGCTCGCGCACCGCGAAGCCATAGCCGCCACGGGTACGCGGATCGGGCGGGGTACCGCTGGCGTTGACGTGGCCATCGCGGAACGCCAGCGCCACATCGCGGAGCACGGCACCAAACGCCTCGGCGTTGCGGTCGGCTTCGGCCTGCGCCACCCGTGGCCCGAGCGTATTACGCAGCGCGGCATAATCGGGCTGTTTGCCATCGATACCGTTGAAGGCATATTCACGCTCAACTTTGTCGATCAGCTGGGCAAATGCCTCGGTATACGAGAGCGCGCTATAATCTTTTATCGCGGCATCAACCGGCTCATAGAGCGGCAGCCTGGCGTCCTGGTCACGAATACGGGCGAACGGTTCGGCATCGAGATCGATCACCGTGTAGCCAGCTGCGAGCGGGCCCGCCGGGTCATCATTCGTAAAGAGTTTCTTGTCTGCGCCAAAGCCGGTCGGAAACTCCTGCTGGCCATCTGGTGCCCACACCACCAGCCGCCCGCCGATTACCTCTTCGTTATCTTCGGTATCGTTGCGCGTGGAGGCCATATAGCTCGGCCAGCCCGTCGACCGGTCATCGCCTTCGGAGAACGGCCCACCAAGCAGATTGGGCCACCAGCCAACGGCAAAGATCTGGACGCCTGTTTCGTCACTGCCATCGTTATCGACATCTGACAGGGGCGCGCCGGGCAGTGCGGGCAGCCGCAGCCGGTAATCGGCGCTCGTGCCGTCATTGTTCAAGGTGAAGGTACCAAGCGTCTGACCGTCGACGGGAATCTCATACTCTTCATCGCGCGCGACAAAGCCGCGCATGTCGATCAGCGCAACCGCATTTTCGACATAATACGTGAAGACAAAATCATTACTGTATGTCACGCTGCCGCTGAGTACCAGTGGCTGATCACGCGTAGCATCGCTGGCGTTGGGGGCGGCGGTAGTAGCTGGCGCGCGTGTCGCGGCGGGCGCGCTGGTGACGGCGGGCGTCGGTGTCGGCGCGGCACGGCGGCCAAAGGGCAAGCCGGGCAGCGAGCAGGAGAGTAAGAGTAGCAGGACAGGCAGCAGGCCAGCGAGACGTATACCGCGCATGAATACCTCCAACTGATGACATCAGGCGGAAGCATAGCACAGATCACGGTTTCAGGCGGCTGGCTAGCTGCCGATTGTCGGTGTTGGCGCGTCGTTTATCACGGGTATCGTCACCGGCGAGCTTGTTGGGCTCGGCGCGCTGGTGTTGGTCGCCGTGGGTTCGGGCGAGCTTGTTGGGCTCGGCGCGCTGGTGTTGGTCGCCGTGGGTTCGGCGGTAGCCGTGCTGTCCGGCGTGGCGGTACGTGGTCGTGTGGGCACGCGTGTATCGGTCGGCGCGGGCGAGAATGTTGCTGTCGCCGTACTGGTTGGTAGTACAGTGACTGTTTGTTCAACCGTCGGCGTCGATTCAGCCGTCGCGCTAGCGCGTGGCGTGGCGGTAGCGCGTGGCGTGGCGCTGGCACGCGGTGTGGCGCTGGCGCGCGGCGGACGAACCACGGGTGGTGCCGTCGGCGGTGGTGGTGCCGTCGGGGCTTCGGTCGCGCCGATGCGTGGTGCTGTCGGCACGGCGACGCTCGTACGCGTGGCAGTTGCAGCGGGCGCGCGCGTCGGCGCACTGGTAGGCCGTGTGGTCGCCGTGTTGGTCGGCTCATTGGTTGGCATCGGCGGTGCCGGTGGCTCGACGCGCTCAGCCGTCTCCTCGGTTGGCGTCGGCGTTTTTGGCATAGCGGTGGCCGCGATGGGCACAGCAGGACTACTGGTATCGATCGCGGTCGCAGTCGCGCGCGATGGGCGGCGTGTGGGAGGGGGCGTCGGCGGCACCGGCACGGCTGACGCCTCCGGCGCGCCCGTCGGGTTCGCGTTTTCAACCGTTGCGGCGGACATAGCGGTGCGCGATGGTGTCGGCGTGACGGTCGGCTTTTTGGCGGCGACCGCATCGAGTTGCACCTGCGCGTCGGATGCTGGCCCGGGTGTTTGCTCGGTATCTGCCACCGCATTAAGCGTGCGGCGGGTGCGATCGAGCAGCACCGACACATCCGGATCGGTCGTCTGGTCATCGGCTATGCTCTGGACGTGGCTCGTCAGATTTTCGATCGCTCCGGCAATGAGCCGCGAGTCCTCGGCCACCCCATCATTGACCAGCAGCTCGACTTCGGTGATACGCCGGTTGGCGAATTCGACGTGCAATTGCTGACGCGCTCCCGGTGTGACAGCGAGACTCAGCGCGATCTCTTCGCGGGCGCGCTTCCAGGAGTAGAGCGTCTCGCCCGGCAGGCTGCGCGCCGAGGCCGTATCAACGGTAAAGCCCAGACTACTAGCCAGCGCACCAGCGAGAACCAGGCGAATGATACCGGTACGCCGCCAGCCACCGGCACGCGGCTGGCGGGTGATCTCGCGCTGTGCGGCGCGCGCAAACTGCTCGCCACCTACAGGTAGCCATGCAGCAAGGTGGGCGGGTAGCACCTGATCGTGCTCGGCGCGCAACGCCGTGCCCAGCCGCAGCAATGCGGCTATCTCCTCACGGTGCGCGCCGGTATCGGCGAGGCACACGTCGAGCGGCTCACCCGCTGCCGCTCGTGTGAGCGCGGTATCGAGCAAATCGGCAATATACGTCTTTCCGTGCTGGTCTGTCATCGCTTTGCCTGCTATGGCTCGCCAACTGCGCGCACCATAAGCGACTCCTGCTCCTCGCTGGTAAGAATCTCGTGCATCATATGCAGTGCGCGATGCTGCAACGCCTTGACCGCGCCCTCGCTGCGCCGCAACACGTGGGCAATCTCCTGATTCGAGAGCCCGCCAAAAAATTTGAGCGTCAGCACCTGCTGCTGGTCATTCGTCAGGCGGTTGAGCGCCTGCTGCAACATCAGCCGATCCGAGACTGCGGTGACGGCATCGTGGCCGCGCGGATCGACAAGATCCAGGCGATCATCGAGCGGCGATGTCAGCGCGCGCTTACGCCGCACGTGCCCGATCAGGACGTTATTGGTGATCGTATACAGCCAGCCCAGAAACAGCTTCTCCCCACGATAATCAAGCCCACGAATGCTGCGTAATACGCGCATGAACACTTCCTGTGTCAAGTCTTGTGCCAACTCGTTCTCGCGCAGCCGTACATACAAAAAGCGCAGCACATCGGCCGCGTAGCGCGTGTACAGCTCGCTGAATGCCGCCGCATCGCCACCCTGCGCGCGCCGTACGATATTGCTGATGTCGGACTGGTCGTTTGTCATCAAACATTGCCGACCGCCGCTTCGCCGTCGTATGCGCTTACACATACCAACGCAGCGATGGACCGGAAGTTACGCACGGACGCAAAAATGGAACGACAGCCAGTAGAAGGCTGTCTATAGATGTTTTCTATTATAGGGATTTTCTGGGCAGATTACCATTGAAAGAGCATTAAAGTCATCTGCTCCCATCTTTGGGAATTTTTCGCGATAATCCGCATCCAGATGCGCCAAAAGTCACATATGACGATCACCCTATCGGGTTGGATACGAGGGACAATCGTTACACTTCCGTCACTTCGTCTGATCGTTTATTATTAAAAAGAAGTTAAGAGTTTGTTGATTATCGATCGGCAAACATCGGCAGACGGGATCTGCGAGCGAGCACGTTTGTGCTCATATCGTGCCGCACCGCGTCTGCTCCGAGGACGCAGGCGAGCGTCGCGTACGCATCAGCAGATGCAGCGCGCTTGCCCTGCGTTCTCTTATTT
>JAYUYF010000498.1:0-18725 GCA_043752605.1 Roseiflexaceae bacterium | reverse complement strand
TGTGCTCGCGCTTGCGCGTCAGCGCGGCCTCGACGACCAGCGATTGCACGTTGATATTGGTCTGCATCAGGGCAGCGAGCTGTGGTGGCAGCGCGCCGATCTTTGTCGGCTGGAGACCATTTTTATCAACCAGCACCGGCACCTCGACACAGCAACCCTGCGGCAGATTGTCGATCAGGCCATCGTTTGGCACATTACCATACACCACGCGCGGCGTACCCGTTTCGAGGCTGTGAATGATCAGCGAGCCGTACTCGTGGCTGCGCTTGATCTTGCCGGCATCCAGCTCGGCTGCGGCGGCGAGCGTATTCTTGATGAATTTCGGCGTCAGATATTTGTTGGTCTTTGCCCGCTCCTGCATCATCGTCCGCAGGTCGGTGCTCGTCGCCGCCGGGTGCTGGATTTTATGCTGCACAAATTCCCAGCCGGCGGTCTGTACTTCGCAGCGCCGAATATATTCATCGAGCGGGATATTGAATTCCTTGATCAGATCGGGCCGGTCGCGCTTGATAAACCAGGGCGTATACTCGCTAAAATGCTCGCTGGACTCAGTCACAAAGTAGCCAAGCCGCTTAAACATTTCGTAACGCACGCGGTTATCGTCTGGCACGAGTCCGGTTTCAAGTACCTTACGAATTTCGGGGTACAGGCTCTGGCCGTCTTTTTCGAATTTGAGATAGAACGCGACGTGATTGATCCCCGCCGCGACATAATTAATCTGATCGATTGGCACGTTGATATCGTGTGCGAGTTGCTCGGCGGTACCCTGCACACTATGGCACAGACCGATGGTCTTGATACTCGTGGCGCGGTCGATCGCCCAGCAATTCATCGCCATCGGATTGACATACTGCAGGAACGTCACATCCGGGCAGAGATCTTCCATATCGCGGCACATATCGAGCAGTACCGGGATGGTGCGTAGCCCACGCATGATGCCACCGATGCCAAGTGTATCGGCGATCGTCTGGCGCAGACCATACTTTTTTGGGATTTCGAAATCGGTAACCGTGCCTGGTTTGTAACCAGCCACCTGGATCATACAGATCGCATAATCGGCGCCATCGAGCGCTGCGCGCCGGTCGGTCGTCGCAGTAATTGTCGGCTTCGCGCCGGTGCCCTTCGCCACCTTGTGTGCAACAACCTCAGACGTCTTGAGCCGTTCGGGGTTGATATCAAACAGACATAGCTGCGAGTCGGCAAGTTCGGGGAAGCTCAGTATATCGCCCATCATGTTTTTGGCAAAGACTGTGCTCCCGGCACCGATCAGTGTGATTTTGCGCGTCATGTCTCTCTCTTTGCATAACAGAACGGATCCGCTGCTATCTTACTGCAAACGTGTGCGCTCCGCTGCAAGCGCACGCCGCATAAACACATTCATCGCGGGCAAAAGCAGCACTACCTCACCAATGTTCCACCAGAAATGCACATCCAACCGGACGGCGGTGGTGAGACCGGGCAAACGGCAGATAAACGAATTTTGTGTCCATGCGCTCGTCGCCAGCCAGCCATCACGGCCGAGGATCCCCGGCAACCCCTGCGGGCTGATACCAGTGACGCCGAGCAGTGCCAGATCACGCTGGGTCTCGATAAAGCGCCACATCATGTAGCTGTGTTCAAAGGTATGGGCTCCCGCCCATGCGAGCAACAGCCAGGCAAAGATATTGCGCACACCGCCACGCATCAGCACCATGACCGTCAGCAGCACCAGCCAGTTCCAGACAAAATGCACCCATTCGGCGTCGAGCGTGGAAATCAGCCCGCCCGATTTGAACGATGGCCAGCCCAGAATATGGTACTGAAACCACTGCGCGAGGTGTTCGAGGGTATGGAACCCCTGTGCCGCGATCAGCGCCCCACCGATCATCACCGTCGCGCCCCAGCGCCGCCGGTCATCGCGCCACTTGATCACGCCCACCGGCAAGAGCGCGGCCAGTACCGCTGCCGATGCCATCCAGAGCGGTACGCGCAGCAGTTGCACCGCGATCGCGGCTAGCACCATACCGCCGATGCCGATCGCCAGCGTGGCGCGCGTGTAGCGCCCCGGATCGAGCAGGGCCAGTAGCGGTCTCAGGCCATTGAGGCGGTTTGGAATTGTGGTTTGCATCGATTTTGTTCCTCTACGGACGCAGCATGCTGCGTCAACGGCCCCCGGACGCGCCCCGCGCCACAACCCGCGCCACAACCCGCGCCCCCCGGACGGCGGCCCCGCGCACCGGACGCGCCCCGCGCACCGGACGCGCCACGTGCCACCGGACGCAGCATGCTGCGTCCCTACGGCGCGGTGCGTGTCACCGTCACACGGGTTGTGGGCGCGATTTCGGTCATTTCCGAGATGCTCCCATCCGGCCAGATGACCAGCAGCGCCGTGATCGTTGCACCCTGCGGCAGGCCAAAATGCGTGCGTGCGCTATCACCAGACAGGTAGCCGCTCTGCACGCGCACCTCGCGGGTCTGGATACCGGCGCTGGTATGCAACTCCAGCGTGGCCCCGATCGCGCGCGGGTTTCCGCCCGGCTGGCGCAGGTCGACCGTCAGGTGCTGGTTGCTGCACAGTTGATTTTCAAACACTTGCGCCGGCGACGCCATGTTGTTGACGACAACATCAAGGTCGCCATCGTCATCGAGATCGGCCATACTCATGCCGCGCCCACTCGCCAGTGAGCCGAGGCCCCAGGCGGGGACACGCGTGAAGCCACCACGACCGTCGTTCTGGAACGCGACATTTGCCTCCACCAGTTCGTGATTTGGCAGATGGCTGATCAGCCCTTCGGCGATCATACCGTTGACAATGTACAGGTCGAGGAACCCGTCGCCATCGAGATCACCAAACTTGGACGACCAACTCCAGCCGGTCGCATCAACCTTGCGATTGTACCCTTCGTTTTCCCAGCGCCCGCGTTCGTCGCGCACCAGCAGCGTATTTTCGGGGAACTGCGGGTCGGCGCTGGTCAGCGGGCGGGTCATGCGTTTCATAATTGGCAGCCACTGCGCCATCAGCGCGGGATCTTTCTTCTCGGGCTTCATATCGCTGGCAAAGATTTCCAGTTGGCCATCATTATCAATATCACCCGCATCAAGGCTCATGGTATTCTCGGTGATCGTCTCAGGCGGTGGCGCGGCGGCCCATCCCTGTGCGCTACGCAGCCAGAGGCCATCGTGCATACTAAAATCATTGCCGATCCAGAGGTCGCGCCGCCCGTCGCCATTGATATCGGGGGTAATGATCGCTAACGCCTCCGATTTATCGGCGAGTTGTTGGCTACGGTACGTAGTGCCAGCGCGGGTATAGACAAACACCCCAATACCATCACCACGCTGGGTGAAAATGAGACCTTCGCGCTGACGTTGTTCGGTATCATACGAGGCAGCGATCAGATCGAGCCGGTCATCACCGTCAACATCGAGCCAGGTTTGCACATACAACGCATTATTGACATCAGGGAGCGTCTCGCGTACAAAGCGCCGCTCGCCCTGATTGCGCCAGATGCTTGGCTTCTGGAAGCGATTGGTCGCGACAATATCAAGATCGCCATCGATATCTTCATCGATCAGCACGACCGCGCGGCTATCGCCGCCATCGAGATCCTGCGACACAAATTGCAGCCCACCCGTATTCCAGAGCACGCGGTTTGGCCCACCGATGTTGGCCAGCACCAGGTCTTCGTCGCCATCAGCATCAAGATCACCCACGGCGAGACCCGCGCCGTTGGCGGCATAAAGTGCCGGGATACGCGTATCTGCCACGGTCGTGTGCGGGAGTGTATGCGTGACAAATGCGGCACCACAGATCGGTGACGCGTGCGGTATCACCCGCAGTGTGGCACCCACGCGCTGGGATGGTGTGGCGGGTGGTACAGTGTACTCGGCTGGCGCGAGCGGTGAGGTACAGGCGGCGAGCAAGAAAACCAGTAGGGGCGCAGCAGGCTGCGTCCCTACGTGACGTTTTCCGAAGTGTCGGATTATGATATCGTGGTTTGCCATGCCGTGTTAGGCCTTGACCGCACCCGCCGTGATACCAGCAATAAACTGGCGTGACGAGGCGATGAAGACGAGCAAGATTGGTACAATCGCCATCGTCGAGCCAAGCACCTGGACGCCGATCTCATTCCCGCGCAGACTGCGCAGTGTGCTGAGTGCCACCGGCAGGGTGTACTTCTCCGCATCTTTAAGGATCAGCAGTGGCCACTGGAAATCGTTCCACTTGCCCATGAAAGTGAGGATCGCCAGGGCAGCGAGTGCCGGCATGATCACCGGCAGGATGATCTTGATATAGACACCAAACTCGTGTGCGCCATCGATCCGTGCGGCGTCCATCAGATCATTGGGGATGGCGCTATCGATATACTGGCGCATCCAGAAAATCCCGAACGCATTGGCGATGCCCGGGATGATCAGCGGGTTCCAGGTGTTTAGCCAGCCGAGCCGCCCCATGATCACAAATGACGGAATGAGCCCGACAAATGCCGGCACCATCAGTGTGGCGAGCAGGAAGCCAAACAGTGCATTGCGACCCGGGAAGTGAAACTTGGAGAAGCCATAGCCACCGAGTGAGCAGAAGAACAGTACCAGCAGCGTATGAATCGCTGCGATCGCAAAGCTGTTGAACATCGCTGCCCAGAACGGGAGCGCTGCCAGAAGCTCAGTATAATTCTGGACGAGCGAAGTGCCGAAGAACAGCGGCGGCGGCACGTTCAGAATCTCGGCCGAGCGCTGAGTCGACATCACCAGCATGTAGTAGAACGGAAAGAGCGCCACGACGGCGGCGAGCCCGAGCACACCATACAGCGCTGCCATGCCAAATGGCCCGGCGATCCGATCGCGGCTGCCCGCGCCAGATTTTGTCTCAACGCCGATCCGTGGTTGTGTTGAAGTTGCCATATGGTTGCTCCTATTCCGTCGGGTTGCTACCCTGCACGCGGTTGTACATGTACGTGAATACCAGGATGAGCAGGAACAGCACAAACGCCATGGCAGATGCGTAGCCAAACTGCGTGTACTTGAACGCCGTCCAGTAGAGTAGCACCGCTGCCACCAGTCCGGCACGGTCGGTGCCGCCCGGCGCCGAAGACTGCGTACCACCCGCGAGCATCACCGGGATGTCGAAGGTCTGCATCGCACCAATGATCGCCAGGATGACCTGGAACAGGATTACCGGTCGCAACAACGGAATAGTAATATTCCAGAAGATATCGGTGGTCTTGGCACCATCGACGCGCGCCGCCTCGTACAATTCAGGCGAGATCGACTGCAAACCAGCCAGGAAGATGATCATACTGTAGCCGGTCCACTGCCAGACCGTGACCAGCGCGATCGCCGGCTTGATCCAATCGCGTGAGCCCATCCAGTTGACATTTGGAATGCCAAACAGCCCGAGAAAGTAGTTGATCATCCCGTAGCGCTCGCCAAACATCGTCGCAAACAGAATGCCGACTGCGACCGACGAGGCCACAATCGGGACGAAGTAGGCGGCGCGGAAGAAATCTTTGAAGCGAATGCCCGGCATATTGATAATAAATGCCGCGACCAGCGCCAGCGCAAGCTGCGGTATCGTGCCGGCTGCAAACAACCAGAGCGTATTGCCGATCGCCTGCCACCAGATCGTATTATTAAACAATCGCTCGTAGTTCGCGATGCCAGTAAACTGCATCGCCGAGATGCCGTCCCATTTGTTGAAGCTCAGCCAGAGACCATACAGGAGCGGGAAGATACCAAAGACGGTGTACAAGATATAAAAGGGCGAGATGAAGACATACGCCCACTTTGCACCCCAGATTTGCCGACCGACGCTCTTCTCAGCGCTGCGGTGGCTGCGGTCTAGCGTGACGCTCGATGTGGCCATGGGCTACCTCACTTGTACGATGGCAATAGGCCCTGAGCCAGTGCCGCCGGAAGACAACGACGCGCACCGCAGCAAGGAGGCCCTGCTGCGGTGCACCACGATGCTATTAGTTTGTCGCGCCTTCGATCTGGAGCAACGCCTCGGCCTCTGCGTCCTTGGCGGCCTGCACCGGATCTTTGCCCTCCTGGAGTACCTTCGTCAGCTCAGCAGCGACGAGGTCTTCGGCCTGGAGGTCAAACGGGCTGGTAAAGTTGGCCTCGACGTTATCTGAGATATCGGCCCAGAGGCGGTAGACCTTCTGACCGCCAAAGAAATCGACACCCTGATCGTACGCCGGATCCTGCCACGCTGGCTTGTAGGCCGGGAAGATACCCGACGCCTTAAACAGCGTGTTCTGGCCCTCGACGGAGGCGCAGACATACTTGATGAACTCCCAGGCAGCCTCTTTATTGACCGACTGCTCGGGAATCGCCATGAACGAGCCACCCCAGTTGTAGTTTGCAACCGGAGCAGGCACCACGCGCCACTTGCCGATCAGGTCGGGCTGCTCGCGCGTCAGGCCACCCTGCATCCAGCAGGCGATGACCATACCCGCGATCGCGTTGTCCTTCAGACCGGCCTGCCACTCTGGCCCCCACCACGGGATGTTGGCATCGAGTGCCTCTTTGCGGCCGCGTGAAGCGAACGAAAGGGCGCTGGTGGCCTTCTCTTCGATCAGGGCTTTGTTGCCCTCGAAGTAGCCCGCGCCCTGCTGGCGATAGATCGCGCCGTACAGGTCGGTGCCGGCGTCAGCGAACAGCGAGGTCTTGCCGCCGCTCTTATCCTTGAACTCCTTCGCAAACGCGAGGTAATCGTCCCAGGTCTTGTTCGCGCCGCTGAATTTCTCGGCGACGGCTTCAGGCTCGATTGGGTAGCCATTGGCCTCGAACAGGTCGGTGCGATACCAGACGCCCGCCGGACCGATATCCCACGGCATCGCGATCAGGCGGCCATCGGGCGTGCTGCCCTGCGTCCACTTGTACGCAACAATGTCCTTCTCCATCGAACCGGCATCGAACGGCGCGCCTTTCAGATCCGAGAGGCCACCCTTCGACACGAAGTTGCCAACGCGGCCGATCTCGAGCGCTGCGACGTCGGGCGCGCCCGTGCCGGCTGCGAGCGAGGTGAGCAGCTTGTCGTGGCTATCGGCAAATGGCTGCTGAACGAACTCAACCTCAATGTTCGGATTGACTGCCTTGAAGCCTTCGACGCTGGCCGCGAGCGCAGCATCCCAGAACCAGACGGTAATCTTCTGTTTCGCGGTATCGCCCTGAACCGGCGCAGTCGTCGCGGCGGTCGTGCCGCCCGCTGGTACCGCCGTCGCAGCTGTTTCGCCACCCGGCGCTGCCGGTTGCTGGCCACACGCGGCGAGGACGGCAGCGCCACCCATACCAGCGCTGATGCGGAGGAAGCCACGACGTGAAAGTTGCTTGGCCATTGCGGTGTGCCCTCTTTCTTCCATCTTTGGATGATGCGCGTGCGATCCGCTCGCCGCGCGGCTGGATGCCCGTCTCTGGGGCTGAAATCTGAACGCCTGTGTTCTGCACAACGCAGGAGATAGGTAGTTAGTGCTGTGATGACGAAGCCTTCGCCGCGTCTGACTGCACCGGTGGCCAGGTGAGGTACCTGGGTCTCCACAGGAAGGTCCGATAGCGACGGCAATGTCGACGGTGTGCAGGGAAGCTCTAACTAAACCGAATTATAACGAACGCAGGTCAGGGCGTCAAGTGCCTGCCCGCCGGTTTCTTACTGTGCTGCGTTACAATATGGTCACGCTGGCTGATCGGAGGTTAGGATGGGTATACACGGTTTCGATATGGATCATCGATGGGCATTTGTCAGGCTGCATCCCGCGCAGCGATCGCCGCGTCCCGCGCAGCATGCGGCGCGATCCCCGCAGCATGCTGCGGGGCTACTGGCCACGATGTTGATACTGGCCGCGTTTGTGCCCGCGCCGCTCCACGCCGCGACGTTTACTGTGACGAAACTGACCGATACCGACGATGGCACGTGCAACGCCGATTGCTCATTGCGCGAGGCGATTCGTGCAGCAAACACGACGGCGGGCGTCGATACGATCATTTTGCCGATCGGGACACTGACGCTGACGCTCGCCGGATCAGACGAAGATGCCAGCCGCACGGGTGATCTTGATATCACGGATAGTGTCGTGCTCCAGGGTGCCAGTGCCGGGACGACGATCGCCGGGCGCACCGCCGATCGCCTGCTCCATCTGCGCGCAGGTGGCCTGACGCTGCGCGACCTGACGCTGCGCGACGGTGATGCAGGGCGCGTGGTGGGCGGCAACTGGACGGGTGGCAACGGTGGTGCGATCCTCACCGAAGCAACGACGACGATCGCGCTCGAACGGGTGATACTGCGCGCCAACCGCGGCCAGTTTGGTGGCGCGCTCCACACGGTTGGGCTGTCGGTCACCGCCGTCGATACGACCTTTGATGCCAATATCGCGCGGGTGGGTGGCGCGCTGTATGCCGGGAGCAGCGGTGATGTGCGTCTTGAGCGGGTCACACTCAGTGCCAACACGGCTGATGTGAACGGCGGCGCGCTGGTGCTCACAAGCGGCGCGGATCTCGAGACACGGAATGTGACGATCGACGGCAACCGTGCGAAGGCTACCGGCGGCGGGCTGCTGGTGGGCACTAATCCGGTCGATGATGGTACCGATGCCGGGCTCAGCGATGTGACGCTCAAGCATACGACGATCACCGCCAATGCTGCCGACACCGACGCAGACGATGTGGGCGATGGCGGTGGGATCGCGAACCGGCGCGGGACGATCAACGCCGTCACCAACCCGGTGCGCCTGAACCATACGTTGCTGGCGGGCAACACCGATGCCAGCCCCACCACACGTGCTCCCGATTGTGCGGGCGAGTTTGTCTCGCAGCGCTTCAATCTGGTGCAGGATACCCAGGGTTGCCTGCTGACTGGTTTCCTGGGCGATGATGTGCTGGGCCAAAATCCGCTGCTCGGCGCGCTCGTGCTGGCGGGCGGCAGCACTGCGGTACGGTTGCCGCTCACGGGTAGCCCGGCGATCGACGCGGGTGACGCGACGGGTGCAACCTGTGCTGCCGATGACCAGCGTGGGATACCGCGCGCATTTGATGGTGATCTTGCCGGTCTCGCGATCTGCGATATTGGCGCGGTCGAGGTGGCGCAGGCCGATCTGGCGTTGCTGCTGATCGCTCCAGCACGGGTCGTGCGTGGCGCGCCACTGGAACTGGCGCTGGTGGTGCGCAACGCCGGGCCGATGGCGACACCCGGCAGCCAGCTGCGGGTCACGTTGCCGGCTGGCACGACACTGGTGAGTTACACAGGTACAGGCTGGCAGTGTAGCACCGCGCCGGGCGAGGTGACGTGCAACGGTTCGGGTGTGGTGGTGCGCGGCGAGAGCCCCACGCTGCTGTTGACGATCGGCGTACCACGCAACGCGCGCACTGTGGTCATCGGTGCGGCGCTCACCAGCGATGGCTTCGACGCCAATCGCAGCGATAACCGCGTGACGATCACTGTGCCATCGGTGGTGGCGGTGTATGTGCCGTGGGTGGCGGTGGAGCCATAGGGCGGGCGGGGGGGCGCGGGCGGGCGAGGCGATCATTCATTCATATGTGATCGTGATCTCCGCCAGATCGAGCCATTGATCGGCGGTCGGCAGCAGGCCCCAGGCAAAGCGCCCGCGTGGTGTGGCAATCATGTATTGATTGTCGAGCCAGGCCACAAAGCCGAGCGGGCCGCGCGGCACGCGTTCGGTTTCCAGCAGCGTCGTGCCGTCGACGGCGAAGCGCGCGCCGTCGCGCCGCCAATCCAGCGTATAGCTGCGTGGCTGCGATGTGAGCGGCGGCAGCGCCACTTCGGCAATCGCCAGATCACGCTGGACGCGCGGCCAGACACGGCGCTCGGCGGCGGGCCAGCGGTTCGCCAGGAGCACAGGGAGCGTCAGCGGTGCCCAGGCCCAGGCGCGGCGAGTGGTGGCATCGATGGTAGCGGCCTTCCAGCCGTGGCCGGGCACACCAGCGGCCAGCGGCATGTCGCCGGGTGGCGAGCCGTGGAAGAACCAGAGTGCCGCCGGCAGCACCGGCAGCACGGTGCCGATCGGCGAAATCGGGCTGTTCCAGAAGCCAAAACCCGCCGTGCCAGCCAGCGGCCCCGAGGCGGCGGCGCGCACGGTGAGCGTCAGCGGTGGCGACCACGGGAAGCGCTGCCGTGCCAGGCCCGCATAATCGTCGATCTGCGCATTGGCATAGCGCCGCGCATCGGTGCGCGTATGCAGCAGCCGCAGCCCGCCCGCGTGCAAAAGTGCATGTGCGCCTGCCTGCCGGGTGATCCGCCAGCGCGCATCTGGCCGTGGGGTAAAGGTTTCGTGAAATGCCATCAGGTGCGCCTTTCAGCGCGAGAAGCGCACCAGAATGAAGCCGAAGATTGCCAGCACCATGATCCCCAACAGCCCAAATGTAGCCCAACTTGGCCCGGTCTGCCCGGCGACGACAAACAGTGCGGATGCGGCGATCACGATCACCGCAAGGCAGCCGCGGCGCACACGGCGTTCGGCTTCCTCAGCTTCGGGTGGTGGTGGTGGTGGGGTTGTAGACATCGGTTCGATCCTTGTATTGCGGCTATACGACGGACGCGACGGACGGTGGACGCGATGGACGCGACGGGCGGTGGATATGTGACGGACGCGACGGGCGGTGGATATGTGACGGACGCAGCATGCTGCGTCCCTACGGGGTACGCCGCGCATCGATCGCGCGGCGGATCTCTTCACCAACGCGCGATTCCGCACGCGCCAGATCATCTTCGACCAACAATTGCGGAACAACGGGACGTTCGGCAGCGATTCGTACCGTCACAAAACTGAAATAGCCTGTCGTACAGAGTTCCCGCGTGCCGGCCAGCGCGTGCTCGGCATACAGATGTACACGCACGATCATTGATGTACGACCCACGAAAATGACGCGCGCGGCGGCCTCGACGATTGCGCCCGCCGGGATGGGCGTACGGAAATCGATCCGCTCGCTGGACGCGGTGACAACCGGCGCACGACAGAAGCGCAACGCGGCAATTGCGCCAATCCGATCCATCATGGCCAGAACCTCGCCACCAAACATGGTGCCAAAGTTGTTGGTCTGGTGTGGTAGCACCAGATCGTTGGCGAAGACCTCGGGCGCGGTACGCGCCGGCCGTTCAGCCGAGCCAGTCATCAGTTGCCTCCTCGCTCGCAATGGGAAACAGGTCAAGCTGGCGCGCGTGTGTCTCGCTCGACCAGGTGTGCGGCGCGCGCCGCGGCAGTGCGAACACGGGCGTCGGTCGTGCGCCGGCAAGCCGCAATGCTCCTGCAACGGTGCGGGCCGCGACCTGCGGGGAGTTGGCTTCTTGTGAAAGGTGCGCCAGCCAGACCGTGCGCTGGCGGCCATCGGCGGCAATACGTGCGATCAGCCGCGCCGCGTCGATATTGTCGAGGTGCCCGTTGCTCCCCGCGATGCGGTACTTGACCACCTCATTGTATGGTGCCAATCGCAGCCGCTCGGCATCGTAGTTGGCTTCGACGATCAGCAGATCGGTCATCCGTAGCGCCGCTGCCACCGATGCATCCCACGCGCCCAGGTCGGTCGCAATGCCGACACACCAGCCACCCGCCGCTATACAGTACCCAACAGGCCCGGCAGCATCGTGTGCAACGTGGAAGCATTCCACGCGAAAGCTGCCGAGCGAGATAATGGTATCGGGCGCGATCGCAATGGTAACCAGACCAGCACTTTGTGCCCCGATCGCGGCGAGGGTAGGAGCGGAGGCGACCAGCGGCAGACCATGCCGTTTGGCAAACGGTGCAGCTGAGCAGGCGTGATCGCCGTGTTCGTGCGTGAGCAACACCCCGCGCAGCGTCGCCGGGTCGATCTCGGATTGCCGCAATGCTCGTTCGATGCTGCGCTGGGGTAGCCCACAATCGAGCAGGAGTGCATCTGCACCGTACTGGAGCACCAGCGCGTTGCCGCTGCTGCCCGAGGCGAGTGAGGTGGCGATCAGTGGTGTCATCGCGTGGAGTATACCATGGGCGCTTGCGCGGCGTTTGTGCGCCTGCGCGGCGCAGCGGCAGGCGGCTACGCGGCGCGGCGTTTGTGCGCCTGCGCGGCGCAGCGGCAGGCGGCTACGCCCCTGCACCTCGCTGGCGGACGCTGACGCCCCGCCAGACCACCCCGTAAGGCGGCTGGTCTCGCAACCGTGGCCTAATTTTGCTACGCATGCCCGGTTGGGCGGGCAATTTAACCGTTACAGCAATGTTCAGAGAGGTTGAACCCGGTGAACGATTGCGCTCCCCTCTACCCGCCTGCGGGAGCGGGGGTCGGGGGGTGCGGGCAGCCCCTTAGGGTCTGGCGCAGATATGTGATACTTTCTCCGGCCCAGCGCTGCTCTTTGGCGATAGTGGCGGCGAGTGTGGCTTCGGGCGGCGTCCAGAGTTCCAGCGTGGCGCTCTGGCAGCGGCTATGGTTACGGATGGCGGCCAGCAGCGCCGGGATGTCGAGCAGGCCCTGACCGGCCGGGCGGCCTTCGACGACAAATCCCATCTGATGCGGAACACGGGCGATGGCGAAATCTTTGATGTGCAAGTTGACGGTGTGTGGCCCCAGCTGCTCGATCACGGTGGCGAGCCCTTCGCCAGCACCCAGTGAGTTGGCGGTGTCGAGGCAGATACCAACCTGTGGGCTGCCAACCTGCTCGATAATGCTGCGTAATACCTGTGCAGGGAGCCGATCGTGGTTTTCGATGCCAATCAGGAGGTCGCCGAGATCTGCGCGTGTATCCCGCAGCGTTGTCATGATCGTCGCTGCGTTGGGACGGTGGCTGTGCGTGTCGACGACAAATCGCAGCAGTGGTGCGTCAAGCCGCCGGGCGATTGTGCGGTAGGTACGCAGATGCTCGGGTGTCAGGCCGCGTGCGCCGACTTCGAGCGTGATACCAGCACGCACTGCGTGGGCGGCGATTGCGGCGAGCGCCGGAGCATCGTGGCGGTGCAGCGGCAGGTTGTCGCCGATCTGGAGCCGACTGGTGCCGTGCGCCTGTGCGTAGTCGATCAGCGCGTGTTCGTCGAGCGGCCGTGGTGGCGGGTGCCCAGCGACACCGACGGCCCAGCCAAAGGTGAAGCTACTGATGCCGAGCTGCATGGAGGATCCTTGTTTTTGGAGACGCAAGATTTTGCGTCGGTATCAGCGGCGACGGGCGGGTGGGTGGGGGATGTGTAGGGGCGCATCGCGATGCGCCCCTACAGGATCCGCCCACGCCCGCCGCCACACAATTCGTGCAACACATGGTACACCGGGAACAGAGTGCCGGGTGTTGCGGGGAAGCCCACGACAACAGGTTCGCTGGCGGGCAAAAAGAGGCCGCGCATGCCGCTGAGTTCGTGGATGGTGATCCGGGCGACACCGGCGCGCGCCAGTTCTTCGATGCTGGTGCGTGTCCATGCGGCGGTGAACGCGGCTGGCTGGCGCACGTCGACGTTCCATGGCAATGCGCCCTGTGGCGCGGGCGCATCGCTGGTTGCATCGAAGTTGCGTACCGCGCGCAACGTCACCGGCCCGACGTGCACGCTACGGGCGAAGCGCAACGCACTGCGCACGGTATCGCCCTGCGCCGCCAGATTTTCCATAATCGTCTGATCATCTGCAGCGTGTACCTGCGGATTGAGCGAGTATGCTACACCATCCACACCCTGTGCGATCGCCGGGTTGCGGTTTACCTGGGCGAAATAGGCCTGCGTGCCCGCCAGCAGTCGGGCGGCGGGCAATGCCGCGCGTAGCACCGGGCCAATTTGCTCGACGAGACCCGGCGGCGTGGTTGCGTGGTCACGCTGAAGCATCAGGATGCTACGTACCTCGCTCCCACACGACCGCAATGCGCTACCGAGCGCCAGCGCTTCGGTGGATGGGTGTGCGCCAAAGATCGCCGCGACGACGAGGGCTGCGCCGCAATGCCGGGCATCGGTGCTGGCGGCCGCGAGCTGCGCGTGCCACGTGCGCGTGGACAGATCGAGGTCGATCCGCAGGTGGTCGAGCCGCAATGCCTGGATCGCCGCCAGCTCGGCGGCGCTGTACACGACGCTGCGCCCGTCGTGGGCGACGCCGATCGGCGGGAGGGAGGGTGGCGGGGCAGCGGGCAACGGGGCGGCGGTGGATGGGAAAGCAACCTCGCCCCCCCAGCCCCCGCTCCGACCCGGAGCGGGGGAGTAGCCATGGTCGCCCGTACGGGTGGAGAGGGTCACGGATTGCGCGATCGATTCGCCGGGGGCCACGGTGTAGGGGTAGGGCAATGCGAGCGGGCGGCTGTAGGTTTTGAAGGAGGCATCGCTCCAGTTACGTTGATCCTCGGTTTCAAAGGTATCGCCCTCGCACACCAGTTCGGCCGCGAGCCGAGGCGCGGGGTGCCAGCGCAACGCACGCAGATCCACGAACGGTTGGTGCGGCGCGATGGTATCCGGGAACTGGGTGGTGTGGGTTGTACCCTGCGTATCGACGAGCACGCACGGTTGCCCGGCGCATTCGCGGATCGGATGCAACACGCAGAGCCCGATCCGATTGATCTGGCAGGCGCGCAGCGCCGCACAATCCAATGTGAAGACGAGCGTGCCCGCACGATCGCCACGGATGCGCACGCTGGCGACCAGCTCGATTTCCGCGGAGCGGTAGAATGCAGAATAGCTGATGCAAAAGCTGTGTTCGTCGGCTTCGATTTGCTCATCGCTGATCGTGGGCACGAGCGTCTGCCAGTTGGCGTCGCGCACGGCGGGGAAGATGCCGCGCAGCACCTCGACGCCGCCGAGCGTGATCGTGCGTAGCGTGCCAGCGTCGTAGGTGGCCGCGAGCGGGCCAGCGCGCACGGGTGCGATCACGATCGTGGCGTGGTGATTGCGGCCACCTGCGCGTGGATATCATCGCTATCGAAGATCGTCTCCCAGCCCGCGCGGAACAGGATCGCGCGGGCACGCTGGCTGATGAGGTAGGCCGCATCGGAGAACGTGCCGTCGACTTCGCCAAACAGCACGGCGATCTGGATGCGCAGGTGGCCAAGTAAGAAATCGCGCGCGGCGGCTTCGGGCACGCCCTGCGCCACCACGCGGTCGTAGCCCGCGCGGATGATCTCGATACACGTCTGCGCAAGCGTCTCGACCAGTGCGGGTTCGAGCATCGCCATCTGCGCGAGTGTGAGGCGGTGGGTGCGGTCGATCGGCGCGTACATGGCGCGCGCCACGGCCGCGCCCAGCGCGTAATCTGCCTCGCTGCCGTGGATGAGCGCGCAGACGATCGATTGTTTGGCCGAGACTCCGCCGTAGAAATCGCGTGTTGCTGCCTCGGTGGGCTCCCAGTTGAAGACCGACGGATGGCACGGGTGCGCAACACATTGGGCAATATCGTCGCGGTGTGCGATCTTGCCCGCCAGTGGTGCCGCCGGGTCGAGCAGCATCAGCAGTGCGCCGGGCCGCAACTGCGCCACGACCTGCGCCGAGATCTGCGCGAGCGCCACATCGGGCACCGCGAGCACGATGACATCGGCGTCGGGCAGCGCCTCGGCCTCGGTCGACACCGTAATGCCGCGTTCGGCGAGGCGCGCCAGCCCGCCTGCGCCAGTTTCGAGGTAGTAGATCGTGTCGGCGCTGTGCCGCAGATTGTCGGTGATCCGGCAGCCCATTTTGCCACCGGCACCCACCAGAGCGATTGTTGGCATGAAAACTCCCCTCACCCCCCGGCCCCGCTCCCACACAGGGAGCGGGGAGCCGGAGGCCATAGTTCGAACCTCACCCCTCGGCCCCCGCTCCGCGTCGGAGCGGGGGAGATGCGGTTGCATACGCGCCAAACACCAGCGCGAGGGTGCGCAGATTATCATCGATCGTGGTCTCGGCCGTGCCGGTGCCACGCAGATCGGCGAGGATATTGCGGTGGCACGCAACGATTGCGGATTGCACCAGCGCATACTGCGGCTCGACCCAATCGTAGTGCGGGATCGGCACGGTCTCGTGCGTGGTGCCCGCGCGAGTGGTGACCGCCAGTTCGCCAGCGTGGCCGAGCCGGATCGAGCCGTGCGCGCCTTCGACGAGCACCAGCGTATGCGGAAACGCCTCGCGTTCGAGGCGCGACGCATACGACAGTTCGACCACACAGTGCGCGCCCGAGCGCATGCCGAGCAGCACAGTAGCCACATCTTCGCCACGGATCGCAGGGTTGACGCGGTGCGTGTGGCAGGTGATGGTATTGGCTTCGCCAAGCAGCAGGCGTGCCATGTCGAGCACGTGGGTGCCAATATCCATCAGGATGAACTGGTCGAGCTGTGCCAGCGCGGGCTGGTTGGCGAAGACCGGGAACGCCGAGCAGAACGACAGCCGCGCGCGGAAGACCGCGCCGATCGTGCTCGCGTCGAGCAGCGTCTTGAGCCGCCGGATCGGTGCCTGCCAGCGAAAATTCTCGTGGACGTAGCCGCGCATCCCGGCGGCGTGCAATGCCTGCGCCAGGGCGTGTGCCGTGGCGAGATCGGGG
Organism: Roseiflexaceae bacterium; assembly: GCA_043752605.1. GTDB lineage: Bacteria > Chloroflexota > Chloroflexia > Chloroflexales > Roseiflexaceae > JAYUYF01. The sequence goes on along the minus strand of JAYUYF010000498.1, from coordinate 2,300 downwards.
GTCATGGGCTTCTGGATGATCGGTGCGACGCGGTGGGCGATCGCGAGCTGTGCCAGCGGCGCGTGGGTTGCGACGGGCGTGATGATATCGACCGCATCAAGCGGCAGGGTAGCAAGCAGCGTGGCGGCATCGGCGAAGACCTGTGGCACGCCAAAGCGATCGGCGAGCAGCTGTGCGCGCGCCAGGTCGGGGTCGCAGAGCGCCACGATCCTGGCATCGGGCAGCTCGCGCCACGCCGCGATCTGGTAGTGTGCCCAGAAGCCGCAGCCGATGATTGCGATGCGTGTAGGGATCATTGGCGGGATTATAGCACGTTAGGGGCGCATCACGATGCGCCCGTGCGAGGATTCCCGCCGCCCGCCCCGCGCAGTAGGCCAAAGTATTCCAGCGCGTGATGACTATCACGCGGGAATGCTTCGGCCCTACAATCCATTGCCGCGCGCCGGTTGTCGTATAATCGCGGATCAACGAATGCCAGATAGCAAGCGAGACGACTATGAACGATACCGAGATCCGCTCCTACGTCGAGGCTCACGCCGCGCGCTTCCTCCAGGAGCTTGAGGCGCTGGTGAGCCTCCCGAGCATCAGCACGCTCCCCGAACACGCCGATGATGTCCGGCGCGCGGCGGGCTGGCTCGCCGCCCGGATCAGCGCCGACACCGGCGTGCCCGCGCAGGTCGTCGAGACCGCAGGCCACCCGCTGGTCTACGGCGAATGGCTCGGCGCGCCCGGCAAACCCACCGTGCTGCTCTATGGTCATTACGACGTGCAACCCGTCGATCCGATTGAACTCTGGCGCACGCCGCCGTTCGCGCCGACGGTCATCGGCGATAGCCTGTACGCGCGTGGTGCGGTCGATGATAAAGGGCCGACCTATGCCGCGCTCAAGGCGCTCGAAGTGCTGCGCGCGACGACGGGTACGCTGCCGGTGAATATCAAAATCCTGCTCGAAGGCGAGGAGGAGAGCGGCGGTCAGGCGATCGCGGCCTACGTGCGCGCCAACCCGACCGCGCTGGCCGCCGATTGCGCGCTGATCCTCGATACCGGCATGATCGCGCCGGGTATACCGACGATGAGCTACGGGCTGCGCGGCATCACCTACTGCGAGATCGAGGCGCGTGGCGCGGCGGGTGATCTGCACTCGGGCGTCTACGGCGGGATCGCGCCCAACCCGATCCAGGCGCTGTGCTGGGCGCTAGCCGAGATCAAGGGCCGCGACGGGCGCATCAATCTGCCCGGCCTCTATGAGATGATGCGCCCGCTGAGCGATGCGGAACGCGCGGTCTTCGCCGAACTCGAAACACAGGCAACGCAGGTCTTGCAGGATGCAGCCGGGCTGGCAGTGCTGCCGGGCGAAGCGGGTTTTGGCGTTGTCGAGCGCGCGACGGCGCGACCGACGTTCGAGGTCCACGGCATCCGCGGTGGCTTCACCGCCGAAGGAGCCAAGACCGTCATCCCGGCGCTTGCGGTGGCCAAGGTCAGCCTGCGGCTGGTGGCCGACCAGCGTTCGGACGCGGTGCGCGAGCTGCTCGCCGCGCGACTGGCCGAACTACAGCCGCCGGGTATCACGTTTACATTGCACAATCTGCAAGGCGGCGAGGCCGTGACCTTTCCGCTCGATGCGCCGCCGCTCCAGGCGGCCAGTGCTGCGCTCGAAGCCGAATTTGGCCGCTCGGTGCAGTATATGCGCGAAGGCGGCAGCATCGGGGTGGCGGCGCTGTTCAGCGAGGTACTCCAGTTGCCGGGTGTCATGATGGGGTTTGGCCTGGCGGATGACAATGTGCATGCGCCAAACGAGAAGTTTCATATTCCGAATTTCTACGCCGCCATCCGCAGTGTGGCCGGGTTTTTGCAGCGTTACGGCGGCGGATCGTGAGAGCCGACGCGGTGATCATCGGTGCGGGGATCGCGGGGGTAGCCGCCGCCGCCGCGCTCGCCGCGCGCGGGATGCGCGAGATTGTGCTGCTAGATTCTGGTCCGCCGCTTGCGCTTACGAGCGATAAATCCTCCGAGTGCTACCGCAATTTCTGGCCCGGCCCGGACGGCGCGATGGTCGATTTGATGAATCGCAGCATCAATCTGGTGGAGCAGATCGCCGACGCCACACCCGATGGCCTGGGCATGAACCGGCGCGGGTATCTGTATCTGACGCGCGATCCCGCCCGTGTGGACGCGCTGCGCGCCGCCGCGATCGAGAGTTGTGGGTTGGGTGCAGGGGAATTGCGCGAATACGACGGGCGGGATGGCGGGGACAGGCGGGATGGCGGCGACGGGGGCGGACGGGATATGCGGGATGGGGA
>JAYUYF010000497.1:0-3755 GCA_043752605.1 Roseiflexaceae bacterium | reverse complement strand
CGCGGTGCCTGCCAGGCGATCGTGCCGATGATCGCCGGGATCAGCACGAGCGAGGCCAGGATGGTGCGACGGTGGCGGAGCAGGCGCGTGTGCATGGCGGGCCTCCTTTACACGGTGACACGGTGACGCGGTGAAGGGGTGACACGGTGACGGGGTGAGCCTACGATATCATTACCCGGTCATCCGGTCATCCGGTCATCCGGTCATCGGGTCATCCGGTCATCCGGTCACGCGGTCACGCGGTCATCAACAAATCCGCGAGCACCGCCGGATCGGTGACGGGCAGCTGGCAGACGCCGCTGCGGCAGACATACGCCGCCGCCTGGCCAGCCACGAGACCACGCCCGGTGACGAGCGGGGTGTCGGGGGCGGCGGCTTCGGGATCGAACTGGAGCGTGACGGCATCGGGCAAAAAGGCGCGATCGACGACCGTGCGCAGGGCGGCTAGCCCATCGGCGGTGGCGGGTGTACTGGCGAGCACGATCTCGCGTGGCGCGCCGATCGCAAACTCGGTGGCGGCCAGATAGCGGCCAAAGCCGGTTGGGTAGCGGCCGACGAGCGGTGCCACGCCGCCAAGGATCTGTTCGGCGCGCGCACGGTACGCGTCGTTGTCGAGCAGTGCCGCCAGCCGCAGCAGCACGTCGGCGGTGACACTGTTGCCGCATGGTGTCGCATTGTCGGCGTTATCACGCGGGCGGACGACAAGCGCCTCGTGGTCGGCGGCGACATCATAGCAGCCACCGATCGTGTCATCCCAGAAGCGCGCCAGGATCGCATCGGCCAGGCGTTGGGCCTGCTGGAGCCGCCGCGCGTCGCCGTTGGCTTCAAAGATCGCCAGTAATCCATCCGCGAGCAGCGCATAATCTTCGAGGAAGCCGGGCACACTGCCGACGCTCCCGGCGCGCCAGGCGCGGCGCACGGTCAATGCACCCGCGCCATCGACGCCACTGCACAGCTCGCGCAGCACGAAATCGGCGGCGGCTTCGGCGGCGGCCAGGTAGTCTGGCGCATCAAACGCGCGGGCGGCGCTGGCGAAGGCGCGGATCGCCATACCGTTCCAGGCGGTCAGGATCTTGTCATCGAGCGCGGGGTGCGGCCGCAGCGCGCGCGCGGCGAGCAGCCGGGTGCGGGCGCTGGCGAGCGTGGCCTCGATCTGTGCGGCGGGCAAGCCGAGCACGCGCGCGACTTCAGCGGGTGGGCGCGCGATATGCAACACATTTTTGCCCTCAAAATTGCCGCTCGCCGTCACGCCGTAGACCTGCGCCACGATGCGCGCATCCGCACCGAGCACCTGTTGCAACTCGTCCAGCTCCCAGGCGAAGAACGCACCCTCCTCCTTCTCGTGACCATCGTGGCGCAGCAGCGAATCAGCGTCTTGCGTGCTAAAGAAGCCACCTGCGGGGTGGCGCATCTCGCGCAGCAGGTAATCGAGTGTCTCGCTGGCGATACGGCGGTACTGGGCATCACCGTAGGCCTGATACGCTTCAGTATAGGTGCGTGCGAGCAGCGCGTTGTCGTAGAGCATCTTCTCGAAATGCGGCACCAGCCACTGTGCATCGACGCTATAGCGATGGAAACCGCCGCCGAGTTGGTCGTACATGCCGCCGTCGGCCATCGCGTGCAGCGTCTTCTCGGCCATGGTGCGTGCGAGCGCGTGACCGGCGCGGCGGTGGTAACGCATGAGGAATTCGAGCGTCATCGGCTGCGGAAACTTAGGTGCGCCGCCAAAGCCGCCGGTATCGGGCTCGAACATGCCGTGCAGCGTGGCGTAGGCTTCATCGCACAGCGCCGGGCCGATCGGCCCCGCGTAGGTGGTGCTGGCAGACGCGCGGATGCGATCGACGAGCTCGCCGCCCGCGCGCAGCAGCTCATCACGCCGGTTGGCATACGCATCGGCCACCGCCAGCAGCACGCGGCTGAAGGCGGGCATACCGCGGCTATCTTCGGGTGGGAAGTAGGTACCACCGTAAAACGGCACACCATCGGGCGTCATGAAGACCGTCATCGGCCAACCGCCCTGGCCGGTCATCGCCTGGATTGCGCCCATATAGATCGAATCGATATCGGGCCGCTCTTCACGGTCGACCTTGATGCTGACAAACCGCGCGTTGAGCAGATCGGCGGTAGCTTGATTCTCGAACGACTCGTGCTCCATGACGTGGCACCAGTGGCAGGCGGCATAACCTACGCTGAGAAACACCGGTTTGTCCTCGGCGCGCGCGCGGCCGAGCGCCTCTGGCCCCCACGGGTACCAGTCGACGGGATTATTAGCGTGCTGCAGCAGGTACGGGCTGGCAGCGTATTGTAAGCGATTGGGCATTGTGCCTCCAGGTGTGTATACGGATAGGGAACGGTCGCGTATCTCGCCAGCCCGTATGCTACAGCGTCCGGCTACGGGTAGCGAGGCCCGCCTGCGCGGGCTGGATCGCCAGTCGTTTCGCATGATGATACCCTATGGTACGCGATGGCGAGGTGGCGCGCAACCACGTTCACGGTGCGCTGGCCGGCAGCCGCAGGACAGCGCGGGTGCCAGCGCCGGGTGTGCTGTGCAGTGTCACATCACCAGCCATCGTGCGCGCGAGCCGTTGCGCCACGCTGAGCCCGAGCCCGGCACCCGCATTGCGTTGCGTCTCGCCGGCATCGTGGGCGGCGAACGGCTCGAAGATCCGTGCCAGCCGGTCAGGTGCGATACCGATACCAGTATCCTGGATCTCGAAGGTCGTTAGCGGCTGGCGGGTATCGCGCAGCGGCTGGACAATCAGTTGAATTATGCCGTCTTCGGTAAATTTGCCGGCGTTGTCGAGCAGCTGCGCGACGATTTGCCGCAGGCGCGCAGGGTCGGCGTAGACCATGCAGCCCGGCACGATCTGGATGTGCAGCTGGTTGCGCCGGGCGGCGAGGGCCGGGCTAGCGGCGGCTGCGAGCTCGTACACCAGCGTGGCCGGGTCAAAGCGTGCCAGGCTCAAATCGTCCCAATCGCGTTCGTCGCGCGTCAGGTCGAGCACACCATTGATCAGCCGTTGTAACTGTGCGCCAGCCGTGCGGATTTTGGCGACATCATCCGCGTGCGGGCTGCCGGGCGCGAGGTCTTCGGCGAGCAGATCGCTGTAGCCGATGATATGGTTGAGCGGCGTGCGCAACTCGTGGCTGACGTTTAGCAAAAACGTGCTCTTGGCGCGGTTGGCGCGTTCGGCGGCATCGCGTGCCTGTGCGAGGTCGGCTTCGGTGCGTTTGAAGCGGCTGATATCGCGCGCGATGCCAATGTAACAGGTCTGATCGCCAATTTGCATGCGACCTGAGGTCAGATCCATCGGGAACAGGGTGCCATCTTTGTGCCGCCCGACGACCTCGGTGCCCGAGCTGATCAGCCGGTAGTAGACGTGGAACGGCGCGGGGATGATCGTCTGCACGGGCTGACCGACGAGCTCGGCGGCGCGGTAGCCAAAGATCGCTTCGGTGGCCGGATTACAGGCGTGGACGATCCCGGCTTCGTCGATTGCGATGATACCATCGACGGCCGCGTTGACCAGCGCACGGCGGTAGAGCGTGCTATTGGCGAGCGCGGCCAGCACACGTACCAGCCAGGTGGCGCTCAGCGCGAGCGGCAGCGTGATTGCGCCGCCGAGGAGCAGTGATTTCAGACGCCGGGCATGCATGGGCGCTCCTGCGGGGCAGCGGCACGGCCGCGCACCCGGTGGTGTGGTGGCGGTATTGTAGCAGATCGGCGTGGGGGGGGATGGGCGGACGCGGGGGGG
>JAYUYF010000496.1:0-9123 GCA_043752605.1 Roseiflexaceae bacterium | reverse complement strand
ACAGCAGGTGCTGTATCAGTTTGTGCATGAACCACTCGACATCGGCGATAGTATGTACGCTGTGTTGCTGCAAGGTACGCAGCTGTCGACGGTCGTCGCGCTCGATACCGCCGAATTTCGTGCGCGCTTGCAGCCGCCCTATCCGGCGCTGTTTGATACGATCCAGACGGTGTATGTGCTGGTTGTCAGGCTCCAGGTACGTGGGATGCTGCTCGGCGCGCTGACCGTGTTTCGCGTGCGCGACCGGAGCCCGGTCATGCCCGCAGAGCAGAAGCTCGCTGAAGATCTCGCCGATCGGGCGGCGCTCGCGATCGCAAGCGCATGTACCTTTGGTGCTGCCGAGCACGATCTTGCACTACTCGACAGCGTCCTCACCACTGCTCCGGTCGGCATCGGCTTCTGGGATACCACACTCCACTGTGTACGGGTCAACGCCGCGCTCGCCGCCGCCGATGCGTTGCCCGTCAGCGCATATCAAGGCCAGCCGATCAGCGCACTCACGACCCCAATCGCGCGCGTGCTCACGCCGCTGCTCGCGCAGGTAATCGCCAGCGGCGAGCCACTGATCGACCGCGAGATTACAGATGCGGTGGCCGGTTCTGTTCGGCAGCGCAGCTGGCTGGTAAGTATCTACGCGGTGTACGCGAGCAACGGCGATCGGCTCGGCGCTGGGGTGATTCTCGTCGAGCTGACGGCGCGTAAGCAGCTCGAATCGCAGGTGCTTCAATCGCAAAAGATGGAGAGCATCGGTCGTCTCACGGGTGGAATTGCGCACGAGTTCAACAATCTGCTGACGAGTATAAGCGGCTATGCCGATCTGATACTCGCTGATTTGCCCGCCACCGACCCGCTCGCCGCCGATATCCGCGAGATTCAGCGCGCCAGTATCCGCGCTACAAATCTCACGCGCCAGTTACTCGCCTTCGCGCGGAAACAGATTGTCGCGCTGCAACCCACCGATCTCAATCAGCTGATACGCGATCTCAGCCGCCTGATTGGCCGCCTGATCGGGGAACACATCCTGCTCACCACCCATCTTGCGGCTGCCCTCGATCATGTGCGCGCCGATACAGGTCAGATCGAACAGGTACTGGTCAATCTGGCGGTCAATGCGCGCGATGCCATGCCGCTCGGCGGACGATTGATGATCAGCACGGCCAATGTCTGGCTCACGCAGAGCCTGCTGAGTGACCACGGCGCGATCGTCGAAGGTCAGTATGTCCTGATCGCGGTCGCCGATACGGGTAGCGGGATGGACGTAGCCACGCGCGCGCACGCGTTTGAGCCATTCTTCACGACAAAGCCGGTCGGCACGGGTACGGGCCTCGGTCTCGCCACCTGCTACGGGATTGTCACCCAGCACGGTGGTTATATCTGGCTCTACAGTGAGCCCGATCGCGGTACCGTCGTGCGGGTATATCTGCCACGCATCGAGACCGATCACGAACCGCGCGTGTCCAGCACACCCGTACGCACGCTGCACGGCCACGAGACGATCCTGATCGCCGAGGACGAAGCGGTGGTCCGCCAGTTGGCGGCGCGCGTCCTGCGCGGCCTCGGCTATACCGTGATCGAAGCGACCGACGGACGCGATGCGTTGCGGCTTGCACGGCTGCACTCGCCGCAGCCGATCGATCTGCTGTTGACCGATATTGTGATGCCAATGATGAGCGGCACACAACTGGCGCAGGCGATCACCGCATGGTACCCGCAGATTCGGGTGCTCTACACATCGGGATATACGAGCGAGACGATCAGCCTCGATCAAACGTTTGGCGCAGAGGTCGTCTTCTTGCAAAAACCATTTGCTTCACACACCCTCGCCGAACGGATCCGTGATCTGTTGGATACGTAGCTATGCTATCTCGGCATCATCGACCGGCAGGAGCACCGTAAATAGCGACCCCTCGCCCGGCTGGCTGGAGAACTCAACCGCACCGCCGTGCTGCCGTACGACACCGTTGACCGTCGCAAGCCCGATGCCACGATTGTCTGGTCGGGTTGTGAAGAACAGGTCGAAGATCCGCGATTGAATCGCTGGATCGATCCCGTGCCCGGCATCGCGCACACTGGCGCTCAGATAGCTGCCGGGGGCGAGTGTATGATGCTGCGTAATCAGTTGCTGGCCTGTCGTGAGCACGATCGTGCCGCCGCTCGCATCGAACGACTCGGCCGCGTTTGTCATCAGATTGATCAGAACCTGCTGCAATTGGACACGATCGCCGCGAATCTGGGGCAGCGCCGGGTCGAGATCGAGCGTGATCTGCACGCTGCTGCTGAGCGTACCGCGCACATGGCGTACCACATCATGCACAATCGCGTTGAGCTGGATTTGCGTCGGCGTGATGCGTCCCTGGCCGGCAAATGTCAAAATCTGTTGGATGAGATCGGTCGCTTTGCGGCTCGCCTGCCGAATGTCAGCCATGCTCTCGCGCAATTGCTGGTCACCGGGATGTTCTATTTCGATCATCGTGACATTGCCAAGAATGACATTTAGCAGATTATTGAAATCGTGTGCCACACCGGCCGCCAGCCGACCAAGGCTCTCGACCCGGTGTGCCGTCTGCAACTGGCGCTCGAGTGCCTGCCGATGCACGCTGGCTTCGATCTGCGCTGTGATATCAATCAAATAGCCATCGTAATGCGAGAGCTGCCCATCGGGTGTGTACTGGATGAGCGTCAGATCATTGACCCAGCGTGTGCTGCCGTCCACGGTGTTGATCCGGTAACGGTGCTGATAGACACGCCGTTGCTCGCGCCCAAACTGCCGAACTTCGACCATCAGCTGGCGGTAATCGTCGGCGGGGAGTAAGCTTGCAAAGCGCGTTTGTTGCGCCATCAGTGCCGCTGCATCATAGCCAAGCTGCGCGATATTGGTTGACACAAACTGAATCGGCCAGCCGACTTCGGTGCCCCACCGAAAGAGCACGACCGGCCCCTGGGTAAAGAGATTACGTTCCGCCTGCAAGGTGAGTTCTGCATTGGAGAGCTGGTCTGCCAACCGCGCATAGTTTGCCGCGATATCGATGTGCTCGGCGAGTAACTCCATCAGTTGCAGATCGGCGTGCGTCAGCAGCGGTGATCCCGTCGATTCGACCAGCAGCGCACCGTAAATCGTGCCATCGTTGTGGCGCAACGGCACGACCAACCCCTGCGTGACGCCCGGCTGGTCGATCAAAAACTCCGGATCGGTGGTCGCATCGGCGATCAGTTCAGCGCGCCCGCTGCGCACCACCCGCCCACTGGCCGAGCCAACGAGCGGGATTGTCGGCATAATGCTATCGTAGCCCACCTGCGCCTGCAACACCAGCTGGTTCGCTTCAAGAAAATAGACGCTCACCAACTGATAATCCAGCGTCGCGTGGATCTGCGTCACGACCTGCGCGACGATCGCCGGGAGCTGTGGTTGCTGTAAGAGCGTGTGCGCGAGCTGCCGCACCGCACCAAGTTCGTTCACCTGTCGCCGGGCCTGCTGCACGAGATCGGTATGATCGAGCGTATGAGTCAATTGTTGTGCCCAGCGCTCGGCGGTCTGCCTGTCTATCAATGTGTAGTGTGCGTTGCCCGCACTCCGAATGAACGTGGCCGCGCCGATCGTCCGCTGGGCAACGATCAGCGGGACGGTGATCATCGACGCGACCTGCATCTCGAGCAACAATGCCTGAAACTGCGGATCGATCACGATACCGTCGATAAATTGGGGTGGGACATCGTGCACAAATTCGGTCTGCCTGGTGCGGATCGCCGCCGGGTAACTCATCGGCGCGTCGGCTGGCAGCGCATAGCGGAGCAACTGTGTACACATTGCCGCCCTGGCCGGATCGGCTGCCGCCACCGCAGCAAGGGTCAGTGATCCATCGCCCGCCACTGTGGCGATCGCGCACCAGTCGGCGAAGCCCTGCACGGCTAGCTGTGTGAGAGCGGGAAACAATGTATGTGCCGGTGCATCGCTCTGGCATGCCTGTTGCGTAGCCACCAGCAGCGCGTCACGCACACGGGCGCTGTTGGTGGCTACCAGTGCCTGCGCTGCTCGCCAGCGGCGCAGCCGCCATGTGCCGATGCCATTGAGGATCAGCAACGCGACCGTGGCGCCGGTTGCAAATAGCCACAATTGGTTGAGAGCCGCCAGCGCCGCGATCACACAAAGACCCGCCATCGCGAGCGACATAACCGGATAGGTGCGCAGATACTGCTGCATGCTTATCATTCTCACGCCACGTTGCGCGAAGGTTGGGAGCCACAGGCTGACGTGCAACACAGCGCCGCGCACCGTATATGGTATCATACACCGAATACTGATGCGCAGGAAACGAGCAGCTATCGTATTCGCACGCGGCGTCGCACGATATCAGCGTGCAGTGCGCCGATTGTTTACTGGCGACCAGCGCCAGATTGGCTCGCAAAACCAGTGTCTGGTGGATCGCCACCAACGTTGTAGCACGGGGGTGGGCGCGGGTGGCTCCGCCTGCGCGATGCCAAGCGAAAGGTCATATGCACGGCGCAGTTTTGGGTTGCGTAGCACCGTGTACGCGCCGTTGAGCGCCACAATCCGCTCGGTCGCGTCGTCAGCGGCGCAGGTATCTGGGTGATAAAGCCGTACGAGCCGCCGGTACGCAGCAGTGATCGCGCTCAGATCCGCGCTCACATCGACTTTGAGCAGCCAGTAGTGGGTAAACAGCAACCCTGCCATCGTGAGGTTTGCTGTGTGGATCGGCAAGGTGCGCACCACAAGCGCATCAGCTCGCTGTACCAGCAGACTATCGATCGTATTGCGCAGCTCGATCGGTTCCGCGATCGCCAGCGTCGGTTGAATGTCGAGCACAGACACACCTAACTCCTTCCTCGATCGTCTTGGACGAGGAAATGCACGAGCGACCAGTACCACACTGGCTCCGTTGCTGTTACCTGATAGCTTCCTGATAAGTTCCTGATATGATGAGTATACTCGTACTAATGGTGTTCGTAAAGTGGGACTTTTGACCAGGCGCGCTAGTGGTCGGTGTGGGGTAATGTACCAATCACGCGTGCGATCAGTGCGCGCACCTGTGCCCGCGCCGCAGTGCTGCTGGCAGCAAAATGCGCCAGCCCGGGCGCGGCGTTGAGTTCAAGAATTGCATAGGGTGCCGCCGGGTCAGCAATATCGGCGCATGCCAGATCGACGCCGCACCACACAAGCCCAATTGCTGCTGCGGCGCGGGTACACAGCTCCCCCCAGTGCGGATGCAGCTGCGTGGTGACATCCTCAGCGCTGCCACCGGTGGACATATTGGCCACATTGAGCAGGACGACGCGTTGCCCCGCGCCTGGCACGCTGCGGCTCTCCAGTTGCTGGCGCGCCAGCGCGCGCACTATACGTGGATCATCACACGTCTGCGCGATGTGCCGCCCCTGCGCCGCCAGTGCGGCCAGCCGGGTGGTGAGCAGCACCGCCACCGACGAGACGCCATCGCCATAGACGGTCAGTGGTGTACGGCGATACGCGAGCCGCATTGCCCCCCGCCAGATCACCACCCGATAATCAGGATACGGCACATACTGCTCGATCAGCGCCAGACGCTCACGATCTGCGGCAAAGCGCCCGAGGGTTGCCACGAGATCCTCGGCGGTGTCGCAGAAGACCACGCTGCGGCCCTGGCTACCATCGTTGGGTTTGATGATACACGGATAGCCCGTGACCTCGGCTGCATACTGGAGGGCTGACGTGATCCCGGCGATCGCCGTGATCGGCGGCTGGCTCGGATTGTGGGCGATCTGTGCGGCAAGCGTGGGCAGGATAAACACCCGACCGCGTGGCACCACAAATCCAGCCGCGTGCAAAAAAAAGCTTGTGTAGCCTTTGTCATTGCTGATCATGACCGCGCCGTGCGGATTGGTGCTCAGCACATGCGATCGCACCATCCGCACGCTGCCATCGTGATATGTGATCTTGAGCGCGTGGCCAAACGCGGGCTCGATCTGCAGTGCCGCAACCAACGGCAGCTCGCCCGCGTCATAAAGATCAACAATCAGGCGTGTAAACAGGGGATAGTGGCTGGTCATACGGTGTGAGTGGCTCAGTGCTGCGGCGCGGCGGCGTTGATCTGAAAAATCTCGACATTGCCGCGGAACGTGGCATTCTGCGACCAGCGCTCCACATACTGGCCATCGGTAATCCGGCTGACCACCGCGCGCCAGAATGCCGTGGCCGGAACATTGGCGGCCGACGTCGCGACTTCCCAGTGGCCGGGGTGCAGCGCAAACAGTTGCGTTGCGGCGCTGGTGCCATAGCGCTTACCGCGCTGCGCGGCTTCGATGTACAACATCAGAACGATATGCGCGTCGACCGATGCGCCAAAGAAGCTCTCGTGGCCGACGAGCGCAAAGCCCGCACACTGCTTATCCAACTCGACAAGGTACGTATGGCAGCGTGCGTCGAACGCATCGTTCAGCATCCGCTCCCGACTGTGACTCGCATCAGCAGCGGGCCAACCATCGATTACGGCGATTTCGTTTTTGCACCGGTGGAGCATCTGCACGAGCTCGGGCGCATCGGCGGCGGTGTGGCGGCGCAGCGTGACCTGCATATGCTCCCCTGTCAGCGCGAAATGCCGTTCCTCATAGGAGGGGCTCAAACGCGGGCGAACACACGTCAGTCAGATGTTCGCCCCACAGCCCGCATACCGATTACCTGTGCCGTGTATCGTACCCGAATCACGCCGCAGATGCAAGCGTGACACTTACTCGCGCGCTGGAGCCTGCTTTGGTAGCGATTCGAGCAACAATTCGGCCACATCCTTGCGCGCCAGTGTGTCATCGACGCCCTTGTTCTTGGTGGCATCCTCAAACATCACCATACAAAACGGGCACGCGACTGCCAGCGTATCGGGTTCGGCCTTCTGCAGCTGCTCCAGCCGGATGACGTTGACATTTTTGTTGCCCCAACCCTCCTGCCAGACGTTGCCGCCGCCGCCGCCACAACACATCGCGCGGCTACGATTCCATTCGGGTGCCTCGACAAGTTCGAGCCCGGGGATCGCCTCGAGCACACTGCGCGGCGCATCATACACATCGTTGTAGCGCCCGATATAACACGGATCGTGGTACACCACCCGGGTCTCGACGCGCTCGGTGGGTGTCAGCTTTTCCTGCGCCACCAGCTCGGCCAGAAATTCAGTATGATGGATGACTTCGTAATCGATCCCCGCGCGCCCGCCAAACTGTGGGTACTCGTTTTTCAGCGTATTGAAACAGTGCGCACAGGTCGTCACCAATCGCTTGAAGGTATATTGCCCGAGTGTGCCGACATTGGTCTTGGCCATTTCCTGGAACAGCAACTCTTCGCCCATGCGGCGCGCCGGATCGCCCGTGCAGGTCTCTTCTTCGGCCAGCACCGCAAAATCGATACCCGCGCGGTGAAATAGCTCAATCATCGTGCGCGCTACGCGTTTCGAGCGGTCATCATAGCTCGGCGCGCAGCCGACCCAGTACAGCACATCGACGTGCTCCTTCTCGGCCATCGTCGGCACAGCGAGCCCATCCGCCCAGTTCATCCGGTCGCGCGCGGGCAGCTTCCACGGGTTGCCCTGGCGCTCGATGCCCTCGAGTACGCGCTTGACACCCTGCGGCACCTCCGACTGGATCATCGTCAGGTTGCGGCGCACATCGACGATTAGATCGACGTGTTCGATCATCGCCGGGCACTCGTCCATACACGCGCGGCAGGTCGTGCAGCTCCACAACTCATTCTCGGTAAACAGCCCGTGCTCGACCAGCGGAATTGTCTCGGCAGCGCCGCGAATGATCGTCATCCCGCTCGCGGTCGTATGTGCCGCGCCACCCTGCAGTGTCGGTGTGCTCGCACCTTCGGGTAGCACGCGCGCCAGGCTACCATCTTTGAGCAAAATCGGCTCGCCGCGCATCATATCGGCCATCTTCGTGATCAGAAAGCGTGGCGAGAGATCGGCACCCGAGGCATGCGCCGGGCATTTGCTCTGGCAGCGGCCACACTGCATACACGCATCGAGATCGAGCCGTTGTTTCCAGGTGAAATCAGACAGCGTGGCGATACCAAGTTGTGGCTCGTCCTTCTCGATCTCAGCATCGAGCGCGGCGATCGGCGCGAGCGCTCCCTTTGGCTCGGTATCACGGAAAAAGGTATTAAGCGGCGTGTAAAACATGTGCTTGTATTTGGAAAACGGCAGCGTACCGAGAAACGCAAACGTCATAAACATATGGCTAAACCACAAATTGAGGTGTGCTACCTCGCCAAGGGTACGGCCAAACAGCAGCGGCCCCGTTGGCCCGAGACCAATACCACGGAAGATTATCGCCAGCGTGTAGCCAACATACGAGCGCCCGGCCCATTCCTGCGTGAAGACTGGCACCCCGCCAATGTTCTGGTTCGCGATCCGCAGCCCCTCCATCAGGTAGCCAGAGGCACCGATAAAGATCATCGTCCACAGCACCCAGCTATCTGTCGCGCGCGTCACCAGCCGCTCGGGTCGCGTGCGGTAGCGCCGCCAGGCCGCCCAGATGAGGCCAGCCATAAATACCAGGCCCATCGTATCGAGGATAAACTCATACGACTGATAGAAGCCACCTACCAGGATTTTGCCCGCCTGATCGCCGAGCAGTGGCACGGTAAAATCTTCTTCGACCGCGATCACATCCGTGCCGATAAACAGCGCCAGGAAGCCAAAGAAGATCAGCGCGTGCATGGTGCCCGGGCTGCGGTCGCGCAGCACACGTTTCTGGCCAAATATTTGCGTCAGCGTCTCGAATGCGCGCGCTGGCAGATGGCTGATCCGTGCGTCTGGTCGCCCCTGCCGCCAGCGGCTCATATCGCGCAAAATACCCCAGGTAGCCACCGCCAGCGCTGCGATCGCGCTGATATACAGCGAGCCGGCGCCGTATGTCTCGCCGATGTTCCAGTAGATCTGACGGAACGATTCGATCGTCTGTTCGGGCATTATTGGGTCTCCTCGTCGAGGGGGAATGTCGTATCGCAAGAATACCATAGCATAACGCAGGGCGTCAACGCACCGCGATGGCGTGGGCGCATCGCGATGCGCGCGGGCGGCGGCGATGGCGGGGCGATGGCGGGGCGATGGCGGGGCGATGGCGGGGCGATGGGGGCGATGGCGA
>JAYUYF010000495.1:0-3764 GCA_043752605.1 Roseiflexaceae bacterium | reverse complement strand
GGGGCCGGGCCGCTGCTGCGTGCGCTGGGGATCGGCGAGCTGGCAAACCTGTACGGCCAGGCGCTGGTACCACTGCTACTCTTGCTGCTGGCCACACCGCGCACATCGGTGCGGGCGCTGGGTGGCGTATTTGCATTGCTGCTGCTGGGACATAGTGGAGTGGCGATCTCGGCGGCGGCACTGCTGGCGGTGTGGCTGGGGTGGCGGCTGGTGAGTGATTTCACCACAAAGGCACCAGGGGCACAAAGGTCAACTGCGGGAGATTCGGTTGCCTGCGCATCGCCCTCGCCCCCGGCCCCTCTCCCAGAACGGGAGAGGGGGACGCAGCGAGCGAGTATCCTGCAAACGATCGTGGCGTTGGGGGCTGGTGGCTTCTTCGCGCTGCTGGTGTTCTATTCCGCGTACACCTGGATCCCCGCAGCGCGGCAGGTGGCGGCGGCCGATCTTGCAGCGCAAGGAGTCATCTGCCCGCCGGGACGACCGATCGGCGACAAGATCGCAGGAATCGCTGGCAGCGCGCTTGATCCGCGCGGTCTTGTACCGCCGACGCTGGCCGCCGCCGGGCTTGCAGGGGCGCTGCTCACGCGGCGGCGTGGCCCGGCATTGCGCGTGGCGCTGCTGGCGTGCTGGATCAGCGTGCCACTCACATTCCTCACATTGTTCGGCAGCGACCAGGTTGTGCGCTGGCAACACTTCCTCGTGCCGACCGTCGCGGCGGGCGCGGGCCTCCTGCTCGGTGCGTGGCAACGGCGCGGCCGGGCAGGGCAGCTGGCAGGGTATGCGCTGCTGACCGCAGCACTCTGGCACGCGGCAGCGCTGTGGGTAGCGCAGATCGCGTTGTATAAACATTGAAAATGCGATAATGAAAAATTGAAAATTGGGCATTGATATTCATTGCGGCATTTTCAATTCTCAATTTTGCATTCTCAATTCAGTTCTGGAGGGCCTTGCTCCAACCGCACCCGCACGGCGGCGAGCACATCGGGCGCGGGCGAATCCCACAGGCATTCGATCCACCAGGTGGCACCGGCAGCGCGCCAGGGTACGATCTGCGCCTGGGCAGCCGTGCGGTCGTCGCCCGGGGTCTGCCCCTCGACGATGATGTCAAAGGCGTCAGCGCCACGTTGCTGGCGGATGTGTGCGACGATCTGCGCCACTTCGTTGACAGTAGCCTGACGTGTGGGTTTTCCAGGCTCGGCGATCTGCGGGATTATCCCGTCGTGGCGCAACGCACGCGCCATCGACTTTGGTGCGGGCCACGCACCCACTACCCAGATCGGCGGGCCGGGCTGTTGCGCGGGCGATGGGCCAGACCACTCGGTCGGCAGGATCGTGTAGTGCTCGCCGCTGAAGCTGAACGGTTGACCGCGCCAGAGTCCCGTGACGATCGCCAGCCCTTCATCGAGCAGTTCGGCGCGCGTCCTGCGATCCACCACCTCGCCAAATGCGGCGAACCCGGTATCGGGCGCACCCAGGCCGACGGCAACGATCACGCGGCCGCCCGACAACCGATCGACCGTCGCGACTTCGCCGGCAAACTTCCACGGTCGCATGCGCGACAACGGCGACAACATGGTGCCCAGCTTGATGCGGCTGGTGACCATCGCCGCCGCCGCCAGGCTGATCCATGCTTCGACCCCGTACACTGGCTCCCAGACAAATAACGCATCCCAACCCGCCGACTCGGCGACCTGCGCCAGGTTCGCCACGTCGCGCGCATCGCCAGTGGGAAGGACAAACCCGTAGCGCATGGTGAGGCTCCTGATACTCTATCGTCCCCGACACACCCACGGCGGGCGGATCCCGGCGGACGCACCCGGCGGGCGGATCCCGGCGGGCGGATCCCGGACGCAGCATGCTGCGTCCCTACGCCGACGTTAATCATACGATGCACGTGTGTCATCCACGGTCACACTGCTCTGGTTTGTCGATTTTTGACATGGGGATCATCGGACCATAATCTGCGCAGGCTATGCTCTATTGGACAGGATGATGATGAGGCGACCAATATGACTTTTACAACCATGCGCGCGGTGGTCTTGGATTGGGCCGGCACGATGATCGATTATGGCTGTTTTGCGCCGGTCGTGGTGGTACACGAGGTGTTTCGGCGGCGCGGGATCATATTGACGAACGACGAGGCGCGCGGGCCGATGGGCAAGGCGAAACGCGACCACCTGCGCGAGATCCTCGAACTGCCGGATGTGGCCACGCGCTGGCAGGCAGCGCACGGCCGTGTGTGGAGCGAGGCCGACGTGGATGCACTCTATGCCGAATTCCTGCCGCTCGAACTCGAGATCATCGGCGAACACTGCGCGCTGATCCCGGGTGCGCTGGACGCGCTCGCAGATGTCCGGCGGCGCGGGATGCGCGTCGGTACGACGACCGGCTACAACCACACGATTATGGAACGGGTGCTGCCCGCCGCCGCCGCACAGGGCTACAGCCCCGATGCGCTGGTCTGCCCTGAGGATGTGGGCGCGGGCCGACCGGCACCATATATGCTGTGGCGCAACCTGACGCTGCTCGATGTGTACCCGGCCGCCGCGTGCGTCAAGGTTGGCGATACGATCGCCGATATTGCCGAGGGGCGCAACGCGGGCGCGTGGTGCGTCGGCCTCACACGCAGTGGCAACGAACTCGGGCTGACGCACGCCGAGACGCAGGCGCTCGACCCGGCCGATCTGGCTGCGCGGCTGGCCACGATCGGCGCGCGGATGCAGCAGGCGGGCGCGCAGTATGTGATCGAAAGCGTGACTGATTTGCCGTCTGTGCTCGATGCAATTACGGCGCGCCTTGCAGCAGGCGAGCGGCCATGACGACAACGCAACACGCAGATGTAGTGGTGATCGGCGCCGGGATCGTCGGCATGGCGGTGGCGCGCGCGGCCGCACAGCGCGGGCAGCAGGTGGTGCTGTTCGAACGTAGCGAACGCCAGCTTGGCGCATCGATCCGCAATTTTGGACTGGTCTGGCCGGTTGGCCAACCCGCTGGCGCGCTGTACAACCGCGCACTGCGCTCACGCACGATTTGGCTGGATATGGCGCAGCGCGCCGGGATCTGGCAGCGCGAGGCGGGCTCATTGCACCTGGCCTACGCGCAGGACGAACTCGACGTGCTCGAAGAATATCTGGCCACTACGCCCGTCGCCCGCGAACACGGCGGGTTGCTGACGCCGCCGGAGGTAACCCGCCGCAGCCATGCCGTGAACCACGACGGGCTGCGCGGCGCGCTGTGGAGCGACAGCGAGCTGAACGTCGACCCGCGCGAGGCGATCCGCGCCATCCCGGCCGTGCTCGAACGCGATTTTGGCGTGACTCTACGCTTTGGTACACTGGTACACGGCATCGCCGCACCGCTGGTGCAGACCGTCAGCGAGACCTGGCACGCCGAGCGGATCTTCGTGTGCAGCGGCCCCGATTTCGAGACGCTCTACCCGCAGGAATTCGCCGCCAGCGGCATCCTGCGCTGCAAGCTGCAAATGCTGCGCACGGTGCCACAGCCCGGTGGATGGCAGTTGGGGCCTGCATTGTGCGCCGGGCTGACGCTGCTGCACTACAGCGCCTTTGCACATTGCACCAGCCTCGCGGCGCTACGGGCGCGCTTTGCCGCGACGCACCCCTTTCAGCGGGCCGAGCACATCCACGTGTTGCTCTCGCAGACGCGTTTTGGCGAGCTGACGATCGGCGACCACCACGAGTACGGGCTGACGGTCGAGCCGTTTGACCGCGCCGAAGTCGATGACGCGATCCTCGCGTATCTGT
>JAYUYF010000494.1:0-3765 GCA_043752605.1 Roseiflexaceae bacterium | reverse complement strand
CCGTCGCCCGTCGCCCGTCGCCCGTCGCCCGTCGCCCGTCGCCCGTCGCCCGCCGCCCGCCGCTACGCCACCACCCGTTCGGCGGCAGGTGCCCCCGGCAGCGTGAGCCCGAGCAACGCCGCCGGGATCGCCAGCAGTGTCGCGCCCTCCATCACCAGTGGTAGCCCGAACTGATCGGCCAGCGGCCCGGTGGCCCAGGTGCCCAGCCCGCCTGAGGCAAAAGTGAACCCCAGAATCAACCCGGCGGCAAACACATCGCGCACCGGTAGCATGCGTTGGGCGTGTACCACCAGAATGCTATGCTGGCCGCCCGCCGTGGCACCAAACAACGCGGCCGCGACAAACGTCAGCGGCACCGAAGCGCTGGTGATGCACACCAGCCCGAGCGGCACGCAGATCAGCAGCGGCCAGACCGTCGCGAAGCGCATGCCGCGTCGATCGGCGAGCTCACCCGTCACTACGCCGCCGATCGCTGCGGCAAAAATAAATGTGCCGGTGATCGCACCATACCGGGCCGGCTCCCAGCCGCGATCGGCGAAGAGTTTTGGTAAAAACGAGGTGTACACCGATTGTACGGATGAGCGCAGCGCGACCAGCAGCACAAACGCCAGAATGATCAGCGGCGCGGTCTTGAGCGCAGCGCTGCCCGCACGCCGGACGGTGCGCGCTACACCCGCTGGCCCGGGCGCAAAGATCAACAGCAGCGCCGGGATGACCGCCAGCGCGCACACCGGCACCAGCGCCGCCGCGCCGCCGTAGTGCTGCATCAGCGCGCCACCGATCGTCGGGCCGACGGCTAGCCCGGTTTGCCCGCCAAAAAAGAAGATCGAGGTCGCCAGCGCCGCCCGCGCCGGATGCGCCGCACTGGCCGTCACGGTGCCGATCGGGTGAAACAACCCCGATCCGAGCGCCATCAGGCCGACAAACAGCAGGATCCGGTCGTATTCCTGCGCGAGTGCAGCCAGTGTGAGAAAAATCGCCATCCATAAAAGACCGACATCAGCCAGCACGGCCGGCCGCCCGCGCACCCGATCGCCCAGCAAGCCAAACAGCGGCTGTGATAGCGCGCCGACAAAGATCTGGACGCCGATCACCGTGGCGATCTGTGAGTTGCTCAATTCAAGCGGGCCCGCCAAAATCACCAGTAATACCGCGACCGAGCTGTTGAGCGTATCGACGGCAAAATGCCCGAGCACATCGGCGCTGAACAGCCGATTGCGAAAAAGTGCAAACATCACTACCTCGTACACAACAATTTTCTTAGCGCGCGCGCGACCTACGCGCTGTTCCCCTCTCCCGCCCTGGGAGAGGGGCCGGGGGTGAGGGTGTATTGGCGGGCCCATGTGCAGTACACTTGAGCCGCATATGGCCGAAGCGCTGCTGCGGCGTTCGCACACGAGTATACTACCGAAAGCGAGACAACCATGGATCTGCACGGCAAAACAGCGCTGGTAACCGGGGGCGCGCGGCGGCTGGGGCGCGCAATTGCGATCGAACTCGCGCGCGGTGGCGCTGATGTGATCATTCACACCAGTAGCGCGCCGGAGGCCGCCGCGCAAACACTCGCCGATCTACGCGCGCTCGGAGTGCGCGCCGCCGTGGTGCAGGGCGATCTGGCCGATGTCGCCGCCGCTGAGCGGATCGTTGATCACGCAGTCGCGATCCACGGACGGCTCGATGTGCTGGTCAACAATAGCGGGATCTGGGGTGCGACGCCCGTGGGCGCGGTGACGGCAGCGCGCTGGGACGAGCTCATGCACGTCAACCTGCGCGCGGCATTTTTTGTGGCGCAGCGCGCCGCACCACAGCTGACGGCAGCGCGGGGCGCAGTGCTCAATATCGCCGATGTCGGCGTGCAACGCCCGTGGGCCGATCATACCCCGTATCTGGTGAGCAAAGGTGGTGTGGTGACCCTCACCCACGCGCTGGCCAGAGACCTGGCACCTGCGGTGCGTGTAAACGCGATCGCCCCCGGCCCGGTGCTCAAGCCGGATGACTGGAGCGATGAGCAGGCGGCATCGGGCGCGAAGGGCACGCTGCTAAAGCGCTGGGGCACGGCTGAGGACGTTGGCCGCGCGGCGCGGTTCCTGATCGAAGCCGACTATATTACCGGTGTGGTGTTGCCCGTCGATGGTGGCTGGCTGCTCGCGTGACCAGATCGCGCCGTGTTCGTTTTGATCAGTGCGCGCGGTAGAACGGTATCAGTTAGCGGATACAATCGGTTGCCGATTTTTGGTTTTCCGGTACAATATCAGTGCAACGACTCGACAAATAGAACGTGTCATCGGGCCCCTGCTCCGTATGCTGGCGTGCCTCCGCGCTATTCCGCAGACGGGCTGAGGGAGCGTATGGGAGTGCATAATGGGTCAGCAACAGGGCTCAGGCGCGGGACGTGTGGTCGGGAATTTTGATCCACTCAGCGAGATTCCAGGGATCGGCGCGGACGTGGTGGCACAGATGTGTGCGCTGGGGATCATCTCTTCAGGCGATTTGCTCGCGCGCGCGGGGCGGCCCGCGGGGCGCGCCGAGGTCGTTGCTGCCACAGGTATCGCCGAAGACGATCTGCTCCACTGGCTGTACCGCATTGATCTTGAGCGCGTCAATGGTATCGGCTGGGCGCGCGCCGAGTGGCTCACCAGCCTCGATATCTTGACAGTGCCCGATCTCGCCAGCCGCAATGTCGAGGAGTTGCATCCACGGATCGTCGAACTCTGCCGCGCGCGCGGGATGTATCGCGCTCTCGCGTAACGAGGTCGGCGCGTGGATCACGCACGCTGGCACACTCGCGCAGGCGATCTTCTTCTCCGCACCGGTCACGACCCAGCACGGCTTTGCGATCGCGGGCACCAGCAGCGGCCGCGAGATTGACAACACGTCGGATCTGCGCGCTATCCCTGGCTTCCCCGCCGTGATGGCGGCCGGGTTGGCGGGCATGGGCGTGATGACCGTCACCGATTTGCTCAATCGTGCTGGCCAGCCCGGCCCACGCGCCGAGCTTGCTGCGGCGAGCGGCTCCAGCGAAGACGCGCTCCTGCACTGGCTGTACCAAATCGACCTCGAACGCGTCCATGGGATTGGTTGGGTGCGTGCCGAATGGCTGACCGGTATGGGTGTGACGAATGCGGCCGATATGGCGCGCCGCTCAGCTGCCGATCTGCAGCCGCGCATCGCCGACATCTGCCGTGCGCAGGGCACAATCGCGCCTTCGGAGAAGGAAGTCGCGGCCTGGATCGGCCACGCCGGCACGCTGCCGCAGGTAGTCTACCTTGCCGATGATGACGCGGCATCTGCGAGTGCCACGCTCGTGGGCGGTGCCGCCGACGCGGCGACAACGCTGCGCGACGATGGTGCCGTTGCGGGCCGCGCCGGGTTGGCAGCAGGCGGCCTGGTGGGCGCAGGGCTGCTGACCGCGAGTGGCTATCGCTACGACTGGACCCAGCTCGGCTTTACCGAGAAGACGCTCGCCGATATCCCGGCGATCCCGGATGCGTTTGTTGGCCAGTTGGCCGGTGCCGGGGTGACCACCAGCCCGCAGTTGTTGCTGCGCGGTGCGTACCCCGCTGACCGGGCGCAACTCGCGGCTGATAGCGGGCTTTCGGCGGATGAGATCCTGCACTGGATGTACCAGGTCGATCTCGAACGCGTCCACGGCATCGGCTGGAGCCGCGCCGCCTGGCTGCGTGATATCGACGTGACGACCGTGCCCGATCTGGCGAGCCGCGATAGCGCGATGCTGTACCCGCTCGTCGAGGCGAATTTTGCGCA
>JAYUYF010000493.1:0-3769 GCA_043752605.1 Roseiflexaceae bacterium | reverse complement strand
TCAGGATGTAGTGCCGCCCGAGCCGCCGCGCCACGGCACCTGTTGTGCCCGTGCCGCCAAACGGGTCGAGCACGACATCGCCCGGGTTGGTACTCGCGAGCAGCACGCGGTACAGCAGCGCTTCGGGCTTCTGCGTGGGGTGCAGCTTTACACCGCCGTGCAGCAGGCGTTCGGGGCCGGTGCAGAGCGGCAGCAGCCAGTCGCTGCGCATCTGCTTGTCGTCGTTTAGCGCTTTCAGTGCGTGATAATTAAAAGTGTAGCGGCGCTGCTCACGCGATTTTTTACACCAGATCAGGGTCTCGTGAGCGTTGGTGAAGCGCACACCACGAAAGTTGGGCATCGGGTTGGCTTTGGTCCACACGACATCATTGAGGATCCAGAAGCCGAGATCCTGAAGTGCGGTGCCGACGCGGAAGATATTGTGGTAGCTGCCAATCACCCACAGCGTCCCATCATCTTTCAACACCCGGTGGCAGGCAAGCAGCCAGGCGCGTGTAAAGGTATCGTAGGCCGCAAAATCGGCGAACCGATCCCAGTCGTCGTCGACCGCATCGACGCGACTATCGTCTGGACGGCGCAATTCGCCACGCAGCTGCAAATTGTACGGTGGGTCAGCGAAGACCAGATCGACCGAGCGCGGCGGAAGTTCGGCGAGCGCGGCCAGGCAGTCGGCTTCGATCACCGTATCGAGCGGGAGTGGATGCGGGGTGTTCATAGCGTGCTATCATACCACGGGTGGCGCGCAGATCGCGCCGGATCGATGATGATGCAGGAGCACGAGATGACAACGCCGCTGCGGTTTGGGATGGTAGGTGCAGGTGCAATCGCGACACGCGGCCACGTGCCGACGCTCCAGAAGCTTCCGGATGTCGCGGTGATGGCGATCTGCGATACCAATCTGGCGCGTGCGCAGGAGGCGGCCGCGCAGTTTGGCATCCCGCACGCATTTGATGACTACAAGAAGATGGTCGCCGAAGCACCGCTCGATGCGGTGGCGATCGGCGTGCCAAATGCGCTGCATGCGCCGGTAGCGATGGCCGCGCTGGCTGCCGGGTTACACGTGATGTGCGAGAAGCCGCTGGCCACCAGTGTGGCCGATGGCGAGGCGATGGTGGCGCTGGCTGCCCAGCAGGGCAAGGTGCTGGCCGTCAACATGAGCAACCGGCCGCGCCCCGAGATCGTGCTGTTGCGCAAGCTGGTGGCGGAGGGCTACATGGGTGAAATCCGTTACGCGCAGGGCCGTATGATCCGCCGCAGCGGTATCCCCGGCTACGGCAGCTGGTTTACCCGCAAGGAGCTTTCGGGCGGTGGGGCGCTGATGGATATCGGCGTGCATATGCTCGACATGGTGCTGTACGCGATGGGCAACCCGCAGATCACCGGAGTACGCGGCGAGGTGCAGGCGATCCACGGGCCGCACGAGCGCGGGCTCGGCGGCTGGGGCATAGACCGCGTGCCGGGCGGCCGTTTTGATGTCGATGATCTGGCCGCGATCCACCTGCGGCTGGCGAATGGTGGCCTCGTGACGATCGAGGTCACCTGGGCGCACCACGCGCGCAATGAGGAGCGTGTGCAGATCGTGGGTGATCGGGCGGGTGCCGATTTCTTCCCCGATATGTACGGCAAGGAGCAGCCGCTGCGGCTGTTCAGCAGCGAGGGCGACCTGCCGGTCGAGATCATCCCCGCGCTGCCAGCTATCGAAGCGGCCTGGCCCTATACGCTCGGAAGATTCGTGGCTGCCTGCCGCGGCGAGGGCCAGCCCACGGCCACAGGTGAGGAGGGGCTGCATATCCTGCGGCTGCTCGAGGCCACCTATCGATCGGCGGCGGAGGGGCGCGAGGTGGCGATGTAGCCCCGTAGGGGCATTCCCGACCTCTGCTCTGCAGAGGTCGAGAATGCTTTGCCCTTACATCCCCGCGGCCGCGCCCGCCGCCACGCCCGCGCCGCGCCGCCCGTCACGCCGCCACGATCTGGTTGCGCAACACGCCGATCCTGTCGATCTCGGCCTCCATCACATCACCCACCTTGAGGTACTCGGGCGGTGTGCGGCCCATACCCACGCCCGCCGGGGTGCCGGTGGCCACCACCATGCCGGGTTCGAGCGTGGTACCAAGCGACAGGAACTCGATACAGACCGGGATGCTGAAGATCAGGTCGCTGACACTCGAATCCTGACGGGTCTCGCCGTTCAGCCGTAGCCGCAGGCCGAGCGCCGCCGGGTCACCGATCTCGTCGGCGGTGACAATTACCGGGCCCATCGGGCAGGCGCGGTCGAGATTCTTGCCCTTGAAAAATTGCAAGTGGCGATTTTGCAGGTCGCGCGCCGAGATGTCGTTGATAATCGTGTAACCAAACACGTAGTCCATCGCATCGTCGCGGCTGATATTCTTGCCCGCCCGGCCCACGATACATGCCAGTTCCACCTCATAATCGAGCTGGCCGGTCACGTTTGGATCGAGCGGCACGTCATCGCCATTGGCGCAGACCGTCTGTGGCAGTTTGCTGAAGAATACGGGGAATTCGGGCAGCTTTGGCTCGCGGCCGCGCGCGCGCTCGGATTCGTGGGCGTGGGCGACATAGTTCATCCCCAGGCAGATCACGTTCTGGCGCGGTCGCGGGATCGGTGCCAGCAGATCGACCGAATCCAGCGGTGAGGTCTGCTCGGCGCGCTCGACGGCCAATCGCGCGCGCGTCAGCCCCTCTTCGCCCATCTCGATCAGGCTCAGCATATCCGGCGCGACGCCGTCGAGCGCGATCACGGTATCATCGACGATCGCCCCGAGCCGGACGCGGCCCATCTCGCGGTAAGTAACAAGACGCATAGTGTGCTCCCTCGCTTCGCTGCTCACGGGCACGTGGCCCTCGCGCTGATCTTACCATAACCCGCAGCCGCCCGTGGCAGCAGTGCTGTGCTATAATGAGAGCAGTTTGGTATTGTCTCTGCGGCGTTCTAATGCCGCAGCGCCGCGAATACGGCAGATACAGGGAGTTCTATGCGAGCCTTTTTTGAGCGGATCGTCGGGGCCGGGCCAGACCGTGCAATTTCCCGGCTGAAGCCAATCATCGATGAAATCAACGGTCTTGAGAAAATATATACGGCGCTCAGCGATGACGAATTGCGCGCGAAGACGGCCGAGTTCCGCGCGCAGCTGGCCGAGGGCGAGACGCTCGATGCGCTGCTCTCAGAAGCCTATGCTGCCGTCCGTGAGGCTGCGCGCCGCACACTGGGCAAACGTCATTACGATGTGCAACTCCTCGGCGGCGTTGTGCTGCATCAGGGCAAGATCGCCGAGATGAAGACCGGCGAGGGCAAGACACTGGTGGCCACGCTGCCGCTCTATCTCAACGCGCTCACGAGCAAGGGCGCGCATTTGATCACGGTCAACGATTACCTGGCGCGCGTCGGCGCGGGCTGGATGGGGCCAGTCTACCGCGCGCTCGGCATGAGCGTCAGCGTGATCGCGCACGATCTCTCATCGCTGTTTGATCCAGAGTATGTTGATCCGAATGCTGACCAGGAAGATTCGCGCCTGATCCACTGGCGGCCGGTCACACGCGCTGAGGCCTACGCCGCCGATATCACGTATGGTACAAACAACGAATTTGGCTTTGACTACCTGCGCGACAATATGGCGGTCGAGCTCGCGCAACTGGTGCAGCGCAAGCTCAACTTTGCGATCGTCGACGAGGTCGACAATATTCTGATCGACGAAGCGCGCACACCGCTGATCATCTCGGGCCCGGCCCAGCAGAGCAGCGAGGAGTATCG
>JAYUYF010000492.1:0-3773 GCA_043752605.1 Roseiflexaceae bacterium | reverse complement strand
CGAAACGGGTAGGTGACGTTCATAAGCGACGCACAGGCGTTGGAGCGCCGCCTGAGCGCGATCATCAACACCGTCTACGGGCTCACGCCGGAAGATATCGCGCTGCTGTGGGCATCATGCCAGTGGGGCCAGAGTGACACAGAATGGGTGGACGGTAATGTTTGCAATGAAGCGCCGCCTCCTATCATGCCGCATGATTAACAGCATCCAGGGAGCGGCGAGGGGTGCGCAGCGTAGTCAGAGCTACGACGTGCTGAAGTGTGAACCGCGTACTGTACTTAAGGAAGATCATGAAATCGAGTACGTTCACCGTATCGGATTTGTTTAGCTCTCACCGTCGCTATGTCGTTCCAATTTTCCAGCGCGCGTATGTCTGGAGCGAAGAGCGACAATGGCAACCATTGTGGGAGGACATTCTCGACAAAACGCACGAAATTCTGGCGAGCGAACGGCACCAGCGTACGTTGCGCAGCCATTTTCTTGGCGCAGTGGTAATCAATCAAATTCCAACATATGGTAGGCAAGTCCAGAAGATGGAAGTTGTCGACGGCCAACAACGTATTACCACGTTACAGATCCTGTTTCTCGCATTGCGCGACTACGCGCGGGCGATGGAAGCGAACGACGTTTTTCATCGACTTGAGCAACTCACAACCAATTCGATGCTCCGCGAAGACGAAATCGAACGCTACAAAGTCTGGCCCACAACCAGCGACCAGCCCGCGTTCCAGAAAATATACCAGGCCGGGTCGCAAACAGCGCTCGAACAGCGATTCCCACCCATCAAATCGTCGCGACGAGGCGCTGCACGGCAGGGTCATTTGCTTCCAGGCCCTTCGCGAGGATGTCGTCGCGCTGCTCGTCATCCAGGTCGGGCTTGATCGCATCGTAGGCCACCGACGACACCAGGCTGGTGGCGAGCGCGAGCAGCACATTGCCCGCTGCGGTCTCGGGCGAGAGCCCGCCGCTGAGTGCTGCGCCGATCGTCGCGCCGCTGAGCGCGCAGACCGTCCAGACCCCGCTGAAGCGCGTCGCCTGCGCGGTCAGATATGGTGCCAGACGATCGGCGAGCGATGGTGGTTTTGTCATAAATCCTGCTCCTTCCAGAAAATCCACGCGATCAGGGCTGCGCCCCGAACCCCCCGCTGACGCTGCCAGAAACGCTTGCCACCCGAGCAGCAGATCAGCATTCAGAAACCGGGATTCAGGAGCCGCTGTCGCGCGCAAGAGACCACACAAGACGAAATCCCTGGTTGTAGAACCTGACGTACGGATTGTACCCGACCCGGGCACCGCAGGACAAATGTTCGGAAGAACTACCGTAGTCGCTATTAGTAATCAAAACACCCCCAGCAGGTGTAAAATCTTTTTCCGGTATCACCTGTTCAATTTTCCCGCGTGGCGTCGCAAGCCACTCCATCACGTTGCCCGCCAGATCGTCGGCACCACAGGTTGCACGACCGCGCGGGAAGCAGCCGACGGGCGCCGACGGCCAATCCGATGGCAAGTATGGACCATAGCATGGATGGCGCGGGCGACTTGTACGATGCCGAATTCATCGATAGCATGATCGTCCACCATCAGGGTGCGATCGACATGGCGAATGCCGTTTTGGCACAAAGCCAGCGCCCCGAGCTCGTGCAGCTCGCCACCGCGATCATCATCGCGCAGACCAGCGAGATCGCCCAGATGCAGGAATGGCGTACCGCGTGGTATCCCGATCTGCCGCCAACCCGGGAATCGGCATGGACATGGGGACGATGGCGATCAGCAGCGACACCAGCAAACCCTTCGACCTGCGCTTCATCGAGGCAATGATCCCGCATCACGAGAGCGCAATTATGATGGCAAAGGACGCACAGCAAAAGAGCACGCGGCCAGAGATTCAGGATCTCGCCACCGCGATCATCACCGCGCAGGAAGCCGAGATCGCCCAGATGCAGGCCTGGCGGCAAACCTGGTCTGGGCAGTAATCCACACGCGTGGGCTGTTTCGACCGTGTTGCACCGCTCAGGGGGTTTCGAGGCTGGTGAGCACGCGGTCGAGCACCTGTGCGGCCAGCTGGTTCGGGTCGGCCTGGGCCTGATTGAGGCTGAGCGCAATGGTGACCTGGCTGGTCGGCGCGTACCAGAGCGCGGTGCGAAACCCGCCGTAGCCGCCGATGTGGCCCAGCACGCGATCATCATCGGGCTGATGCACGCCGTCGGTGAGCGCGAGACGGTTCTCCATCACCCCCAGGCCATACGCGAGCGCGGGCATGCCGTATTGCCCGCGCCCATCGACGAACTGCAGCATCGCCTCCTGGGTCGCGGGCGTGAGCAGCTCCCCGCCGAACAGCGCCCGGCCAAAGCGATCGAGATCGTGCGTGGTGGCCGCGATGTTTGCCGTTCCGTAGGCAAATGCCATCGAGATCTGCGGGATGTTGGTACCCTGCGTGTAGCCCTGCGCCAGCGATGGTGGCGTGGGGTCATCGGGCAAGAACGCCGTTGTTTGCAGGTCGAGCGGGGCGATGATCCGCTGGTGTACGGCGTCGGCGAGCGGCTGGCCCGTCACCGCTTCGACCAGCATGCCGAGCACCACATAATTGGTACTCGCATAGTCCCAGCGTCCGGGCGGTTCGGTGGGGAAACGCGCCGCGTAGGCGACCAGCTCGTCAGGCGACCAGGGGTATGCCGGGTCGCGTTGCATCTCGGCGAGCATAACCCGGTCTTCAAGATAATCGTACAACCCGCTGGTATGCTGGAGCAGGTCGCGCACCGTGATGCGGCTGGCGTTCGGCACCCGCTCGGCCAGGTAGGTGGCGATCGGCGCGTCGAGCGCGACGTGCCCTTCGTCCACGAGTTGCAGCACGACTACGGCAGTGAACAGTTTGCTGACGCTGGCCAGGCGCACGACAGTATCGGACTCCATTGGACTGCCATCGGCACGATTCGCCAGACCGCTCGCACCAACCCACGGCGCATACCCCGGCACGCTCACCGTCAGCACCACACCAGGCACGTAGCCATCGGCGACGACATCGTCGAGCAGGTGTTGTAAATCGGCTGCCAGGGTCAGGTCGCGGGTCGTCAGCGCGGGCAACTGACGCACCGGAATGCTGCGGTCAGCTGGTGTCGGCGCAGCCCCGACCGCGACGACGCTGGGCAGCGCAGTGGTCTGTGCCGCGATGGTGGTGCGCTGCACCGTGCGCGTTGGCACGCCAGTGGTGACGAGCGCGGGTGCCGAGGCCACCGACTGGGTGGCGACACGGGTCGCACGCGCGAGCCCGACGACACTGAGCACGATTACTGCTGCGGCTGCGACCGCGATCCGGCGATCGCGACGCAGCAGCGGTGGCCACGCGCGCTGGCATGTCTGCCACACGATGCCCCAGCCGTGGATGCGGATCGGGTGTTCGAGGTAGCGGTACGACAGCGCGGCCACCAGCACCGTGACGACCAGCAGGCCCACGGTTCCTGCCCACCCGCTGCCGGGCGGCACCAGCGGCGCGCCGAGCAACAGGATCGGCCAGTGCCACAGGTAGAGGCCGTACGAGCGTTCCCCGATCCAGCGCAGCGGCCGCCAGCCGAGCAATGCGGGCACCACCTGCGTCGCCGGATGGCTCGTCGCCGCGATCACCACGATTGTCAGTGCGTCGACGAGCAGCAGGCCCCCCCGGTAGAGCAGGGGATGCTGTGCGTGGAGCCACAGATACATACCAAGTACACCCGCCAGCGCTGCGAGCCCGGCAGCATCCAGGGCGCGAATCGCACCCGGACGAGCGATGCGCCGCG